>SVDS01000248.1 GCA_015057715.1 Paenibacillaceae bacterium | reverse complement strand
CGACCAGATTATCAAAGAGCGAACAGATTATTATGACGGAGTATTTGCCGGGAAGTAAGTTTTGAAGGAATCAGACAGAAAGTGAGAGGAGACACGAAGATGTACAGTAGAAACGATGGCATGAATTATGCGCCAAAAGGAAAACCAGAGCCTGTGGTTTCAAAAGGGGATTTTTTCATAGCAGCGATTGCCTTGGACCACGGACATATTTATGGAATGTGCAATGGTTTAACGGAGGCTGGGGCAGTACTGAAATGGGTATACGATCCCGATCCGGTAAAAGTTGCTGACTTTGTTAAAGTCTTTCCTGAGGTTAAGGTGGCAGAATCTGAGGAGCAGATTCTGAAAGATCCCATGGTGCATATGGTCTGTTCCGCGGCAGTTACAAGCCTGCGCTGTGCACTGGGGCTACGGGTAATGAAAGCTGGAAAAGATTATTTTACAGATAAAGCACCTCTTACTACTTTGGAGCAGCTGACAGCCGCAAAGGAAATGGTGAAAAAAACCGGGAAGAAATACATGGTATATTACAGTGAGCGGATCCATGTGGAGGCAGCAGTTTTTGCCGGACAGCTGATTGAGCAGGGAGCAATTGGAACACCCATACATATTGACGGTTTTGGTCCACACAGAGTAGGTGACCCTAAGGACAGACCGGACTGGTTTTTTATAAAGGAAAAATACGGCGGCATTTTATGTGACATTGGAAGCCACCAGATTGAGCAGTTTTTGTATTACTGTAAGGTACAGGATGCAAAAGTACAGTATTCCCAGGTGGGCAATTTCGGGCATCCAGATTATCCTGAACTGGAAGATTTCGGAGATGCGGTACTTCTGGGAGACAATGGGGCAACCCAGCATTTTCGTGTAGACTGGTTCACTCCAAAAGGACTTTCCACCTGGGGTGACGGAAGAACCTTCATTCTTGGTACAAAGGGCTATATCGAATTGCGCAAATATGTAAATATTGGAGCCGGTGACGGAAGCTCAAACCATGTCTTCCTGGTCAATGAGGAAGGGGAGCAGCATTTTGAAGTGACCGGAAGGGTTGGATACCCGTTCTTTGGTCAGCTGATTTTAGACTGTATGAACCGTACCGAGAACGCCATGACTCAGGAACATGCTTTTAAGGCGGCAGAGCTGTGTGTCAGGGCGCAAAACCAGGCTGTCAGTATACAAGAGGAAGCGGGGAGGCAGAAACCATGTTAAATATCGCGGTTGTTGGAACGGGAAATATCGCCCCGTCCCATATCGAGGGTCTTCTTACGTTTCCAGACAGATGCCGTATCGTTGCTATGTGCGATATTTTTCCGGAGAAGGCGGAAGCTTTAAAGGAGAAGTATCATCTTGATTGCAGAATTTTTGATGATCATCAGAAAATGCTTGATTCTGGTCTTAATATTGACTTGGTACACATATGCACGCCCCCTTACGTACATGGGGAAATCGCCATTCATTCCATGGATGCCGGCTGTCATGTGGTGGTGGAAAAACCTATGGCTGCCTGCCTTAAGGAGTGTGATGCCATGCTGGAGGCGGAAAAGAGAAATCATGTAACTATGGCGTGTATTGCACAAAACCGTTTTCGTAACCAGATCTACAAATTAAAAAAGGTGGTTGACAGCAAAATTGCCGGAAAGATCTGCTGTGTCAATGTAAACTCCAGCTGGTGGAGAGGACATTGCTACTATGATTTGTGGTGGAGAGGACTTTGGGAAAAGGAAGGCGGTGGTCCTACCTTAAATCATGCGGTACACCATATTGACATGCTTAACTGGTTGGAAGGAAAACTGCCGGAAGCTGTCATGGCCATGCTGGCAAACGTGATGCATGACAATTCAGAGGTAGAGGACTTGTCTCTTGCCATGTTAGAATACCAGGACGGAAGTCTGGGGCAGGTAACAAGTTCTGTCATACATCACGGAGAACAACAGGGGATAGAGCTGCAGTGCGCTGATGCAAAGCTTTCGGTTCCATGGGATTTAAAAGCAGAAATAACAAAGGCCAATGGCTTCCCTGAGAAAGAGGGAAATCGGGAGCTGCTTGAGAAAATCCAGACCTTCTATGAGAAAATCCCGGATCTTTTATATGAAGGGCACACCGGAGAGATTGATGATATCCTTCGTGCAGTTGAGACCGGAACCAGACCTTTGATTACCGGGGAAGACGGGAGAAAGACTGTGGAGCTGATCACAGCTATCTACAAAGCCGGCTTTTTAAAAGAAAGGGTAAAGATTCCGATCATGCCGGAAGATGTATATTATTCTTTTGAGGGAATCTTAAAAAATGCGATCCGGTTTCATGAAAAAAGTGTATCAGTTGAGAATTTTACTGACACTGTAATAACACTTGGAAATTATAAATAATTAAAATCAAAGCTTATAAAAATCGTAAAAAATGTCACAATATTGTATTGTGGCATTTTTTTTGTAAAATCAGGCAAACTATGTAAAAAGAGATGCCATCAAATGGGAAGGATTCTTAAATAAGGAGGAGCGCTTCTATTGCAGATCTTAATGGGAAAAATTAATCTTAATATAAATTCACCGTTTCTTCCGGTGGCTTTAGTACTACTGAGTTTGTTAATCTGCTTTATTTTATTTATACTTTATTACCGGTTCTATCATTTTGATAAAAAAGTATGTTTTCCCTCCTGCTTTCAGGTGACAGGAGATAAGCCAGGACCGGGTGAATGGGAGAAACAGATGCTTGAACTGGCTGACGGGCACAGCCAGGTCCGGCTTACGGGAAACAGTTTTGTTTTGAACGATTATAATCAGACTGCTTATAAAAAGCTGAATCAGATCAGAGACAGAATTTCTGCTCTGTCTCCAGGTATTATTTCCCTGATTCCAGCTGCACGCTGGCTCTATGATAATTTCCAGTTAATGTACCGGGAGATGAAAAAAGTACGTACTTCCGGAACCAGCTATGCCGTGCTGCCAATTCTGAAGGGGAAAGAATACCATAATTTCCCCCGGATCTATATTGTAGCAAAAAAGATGGTGGCTCTTTCCGGCGGACATTTAAATGAAGAAAACATCTCAGTCATGTTAAATGCCTATCAGCAAAAGATTGCGCTAACGGACAAAGAGATCTGGGTTTTACCGGAAATGCTGGGCTTTTGCATTCTGGAAGAAATCATTTCAGTTGCGGATGAAATTCTTCATATGATTGATGTAAAATCAAAGGCAGAAAAATTCCTCACGGAAAAGCTGGAAGGGAAAAGGGAATCTGGGGATTTATCAGCTCTGCTTTGCAAAACAGAGGATAACTTAAAGCATAACTATTCATTTCATGCTCACGTGATCTATCTGATGAAGAATATGACCTTTGATGAGGCTTCCATTCAAAAATATTTAAAATATCATTTTGCTTCAAAGGACAAACAGATGAAGACTTCTTCTGTATACCAGGAAGAAGGAAGAATACAATCCTTTCTCGAAACAAATATCAGAACATTAATCGTCAGCTTAAGAGATATCAATGAAGTCGATGAGGAAAAGTTTTTTGAAACCTATTCTGCACTGGAACAGATTTTATCCCAGGATCCGGCAGGTGTTTATTCAAAAATGGATCTGGAGTCCAGAGGAATGTACCGTGGGATAATCGTTAAATTATCTCTCCGTTACCGGCTGCTGGAAGAAACGATTGCAAAAGACTGTCTGGAGCTGGCAGTTCGGGGGCAGGAGGGTCTCCATTGTTCTCATCACGTGGGGGCCTATCTTCTGGGGAAGGGGTATCCCCTTTTAAAAGCAAAGGCATTGGGAAAACCAATTCCGCAAAAGATCGGGAAAAAACGGAATGCAGTAGGGTTTCTTTATTTCTTTTGCCTGATACTCCTGTTTCTTGGACTGGAAGCCTGTTTGGTGTATCTGTTTCGGAATATCGGAGGTAACCGGTCTGCGGGAAGATCTGTAATTATGGTTTTAACGGCTATGCCAATGTTAATGGGCATTTCCATGGAAATAATTAATTTTATTTTCACCAGAAGAATAACGGTGAGAAAGATACCTGCTCTTGACTATCTGGAAGATATTCCAGAAGCTGCAAGAACCTTTGTAGTCATGCCGGTTATTGTATCTTCAAAGGAGCAGGGGCTTCAATATATGGAACGTCTGCAGAAGCATTATCTTGCAAACCGGCAGCCAAATCTTTTTTTTGCGTTACTCCTTGATTTTGAAGATTCTAAAGATCAGTCCATGCCAAAGGATGACGTAATCCGAAGTGCTCTTGTGGAGCGCATGAAAGAGTTAAATGAGCTCTACCCGTCAAAGGAACAGCGTTTTTCCCTGTTCTTTCGTTGCCGTAAATGGAATCAGGCAGAGAACTGCTATATGGGCTGGGAGAGAAAACGAGGAAAGCTGGAAGAGTTTAATAACCTTTTAGACGGGAC
>SVDS01000247.1 GCA_015057715.1 Paenibacillaceae bacterium | reverse complement strand
GGAACCACTGGAACCGGATGGAAGCAATCTTGTTTTGTATGAATGGATCAAGATGCCCGATTCCTCAGGTCTTGGAAGCTATGAAGAAAGCGGGATTGTAATTCCATGTACATTCCATGGAGAAGCCTGTAATTTTACATCACAAATGTATTTAAATAACGGTCCTGCCATTCTTGCAGGCCGTGAAATCTGGGGATTTCCAAAGAAGTGGGGACAGCCTCACCTTAGAGTTGAAGATACGGAGACATTAACCGGTACCTTAATTTACAATAATATTCTTGTGGCAATGGGAACCATGCCGTTTAAATATCATACTCTCGATAAAAAAGCAGTTGCTAAGAACCTGGGAAAAATGCAGGTTAATTTAAAGCTGATTCCGGATGCAGACGGAAGTCCAAAGATTGCCCAGCTGGTGGCTTACAATCTGGAAGATATTCAGATAAAAGAGGCATGGTCCGGGCCTGCAAGACTTCATTTAGTTTCCCATGTAAATGCACCTGTGGCAGATCTTCCTGTAAAAGCCTGCATGGGAGGAACACATATTATCTCAGATTTAACCTTACCTTATGGACGCGTAATCCATGATTACCTAAGTGAATAAAAAAGGAGGCCATTCTATATGAACAAATTAATATCAGCCGGGGAAGCGGTGAAAAAAGTCAAAGATGGAGATGCCATTATGATCGGGGGATTTCTGGCAGGCGGTCATCCTGAAAATTTGGTAAATGCACTTTTAAATACCAGTACAGCCAGTGACCTGGCAATTATATCCAATGATACCGGAACAACGGAGCTTTCCATCTATCAACTGATAAAAAGCGGAAGAGTGAAGCGGATCTTTGCCTCCTACATTGGGTCTAATCCGGAGACAGGAAGACTTCTTATGACTGGAGAAGCCAAAGTCCAGCTGTTTCCCCAGGGGACCCTTGCTGAAAAAATACGTGCAGGCGGAGCTGGTCTGGGAGGAGTTTTGACACCAGTCGGGCTGGGTACAGTTGTAGAAGAAGGAAAGAGGAAAATAGAGATCGGAGAGAAAAATTATCTGCTTGAGATGCCACTCAAGGCAAATGTGGCATTTATTAAAGCCCAAAAGGCAGATGAGACGGGAAATCTGATTATCAGCGGCTCCTCCCGCAACTTTAATGTTGTTATGGCCACCGCCGCGGATTACGTGGTCGCAGAGGTGGATGAATACGTAAAAGCGGGAGAAATTGATCCCAATGACGTAACTGTTCCCGGAATTTTTATAGATAATATCGTAAAGGTGGGTCAGTAAATTATGAATAAAAGAGAATCGATTGTAAGAAGAATTGCAAAAGAACTAAAAGACGGAGATGTTGTAAACCTTGGAGTGGGAATGCCAACAATGGTCGCAAACTACATACCAGACAATGTACATATTATGCTGCAGGCTGAAAATGGAATACTGGGTGTGGGACCCAATGCAGATCAGGAGGATAAAACTCTGGACTGCATCGACGCAGGAGGAAACTACGTAACAACTGTAAAGGGTGCCAGCTATTTTGACAGTTCGTTTTCATTTTGCATTATCCGCGGAGGCCACGTAGATGTTACAGTCCTGGGGGCACTTGAGGTTGATGAGAAAGGCAACGTGGCGAATTGGATGATTCCAGGTAAAAAAGTACCTGGAATGGGAGGCGCTATGGACCTGGTGGTAGGAGCGAAAAAGGTGATTTTAGCCATGGAGCATGTAAGCAAAGAGGGAGCTCCGAAAATACTGAAAAAATGCAAGCTTCCGCTGACGGCAGTGAATGTGGTAAAGACCATTGTCACGGATATGGCTGTGATCGATGTGGTTCCGGACAAGGGGCTTGTGTTAAAGGAAATTGCCCCGGGTCTGACTGTAGAAGATGTCCAGAATGCGACTGAGGCCCATCTTAATGTATCACCGGATTTAAAGGTGATTCATGTATAAAATCCAGTAACGGTTCAGTTAACCGTATAATACAGGAAAATCAGTCATATAGTAATAAAAAATAAAAAGTAGAAAGAAGGCATTCCTATGAAATCCCAATTGAAAAAACTATCATTTAAAATTGCATCAAAAGCCATTTTAAATTCAGCAAAAACAGAGGTAAACAGTTCCTGTTTTTTTATCGGCTATCAGCCTAAATTACCGGAAAATGCAAAAAAATTAAGAAAATTCTAGGTTAAAAATCCAGATGATAAGATGGGAAGAAACATTTGTAGAAAAACTGGTATCCAATGAAATTATCAACGAAAAAGAGGCAGATTTATATCAGTTTGGAATAGAGTGTCTGGTTTTAAAACTGATCCACTGTATTTCTTATTTATGCATTGCTGCCTGCTTTCAGATGGTGCCGCAATTAATTGTCATTGGTTGTGTCCTTATACCGCTTAGAAGAAATGCAGGCGGTTATCATGCGAAGACTAAAATGGGGTGTTACATATTTTCCTGTTGCTATATAGCCATCATTCTTTTCCTGTCAAACGCTCAAATCCACCAGGCTCTCTGGTGGGGGGCACTGGCGTTGTCTGATGCGGTTCTGTTTTTTAAGAGTCCGGCAGATAATGAGAATAAAAGACTGGATGAGAAAGAAGTGGTACACTACAGAAGAAAAACAAGAATTATTCTTTTCTTGGCCAATGCGGGTTGCCTGGTACTGACTGCGTTTCATTTCTTTTATGCAGGAAATCTTTTCATATGTGGTATCACTGCAGCGGCATTTTTACTGGTACTTTCATAATGCAGGATGCAAAAGGGAGGGGATACCCTCCTTTTTGTTAAGCTTAGTAGCTGAATACAAAAATAACCTTGACATTTCTTTTTTCGCTCCCTATAATTAGTAGACATGGAAAGACTTTGATGGAGACAGTAGAACCGTATGAAATCTACAGAGAGCCGGGGAGGGTGGAAACCTGGTGAGAGTATTATGGAATCGAACATCACTCCGGAGTTGCCGGCTGAATACATTTAGTAGGTCAGGACGTAGTTTCTGCGTTAAAGAATAGCATATGTCAGTATGCGGTATTAGGTGGTATAACGAAGAATGAATGCAGCCTTCGTCCTGATTACAGGATGGAGGTTTTTTTGATTAAAAATTATAATGGAGGTTATAAAGATGTACAGAAAAGTCCCTACAGATTTAAACTTTGTGGAGAGAGAAAAGGAAATTGAAAAGTTTTGGGAAGAACATGACGTGTTTAAAAAGAGTATGGATAACCGGAAGGAAGCAGAAACTTATACCTTCTATGACGGACCGCCTACTGCCAATGGAAAACCCCACATCGGTCACGTTTTAACCCGGGTTATTAAGGATATGATCCCCAGATACCGGACCATGAAAGGATATGATGTTCCCCGTAAAGCTGGCTGGGATACTCACGGACTGCCGGTAGAACTTGAGGTTGAGAAGAAGCTGGGACTTGACGGCAAGGAACAGATTGAGGAATACGGTCTGGAACCATTTATCAAATACTGCAAGGAAAGTGTATGGCAGTATAAAGGAATGTGGGAAGATTTTTCAAAGACTGTGGGTTTCTGGGCAGATATGGATGATCCCTATGTTACTTATGATAATAATTTTATTGAATCCGAATGGTGGGCTTTAAAGCAGATCTGGGATAAAGGGCTTTTATATAAGGGCTTTAAAATTGTTCCCTACTGTCCACGCTGCGGAACTCCTTTATCCAGCCATGAGGTTGCCCAGGGCTATAAAGATGTAAAAGAGCGCTCTGCAATTGTAAGATTTAAGGTGAAAAACGAGGATGCATTTATCCTTGCATGGACCACAACTCCATGGACCCTGCCTTCCAACGTGGCACTGTGTGTGAATCCGTCTGAGACCTATGTAAAGGTACAAAGCGGAGAATATACCTATTATATGGCAGAGGCACTCTGTGAAAAGGTATTGGGAGAAGAATTTAAGGTATTAGAGAAATTTGCAGGTAAAGATCTGGAATATAAGGAATATGAGCCTCTCTTTGATTTTGTTCAACCAAACAAGAAGGCGTTTTACGTTACCTGTGACAATTACGTTACTTTGACAGATGGTACCGGTGTAGTTCATATTGCACCTGCCTTCGGTGAGGACGATTCCAAGGTTGGAAGAAAATACGATCTTCCTTTCGTGCAGCTGGTAAATGGTGCAGGAGAGATGACAGAAGAAACCAAATGGGCTGGCACATTTTGTAAGAAAGCAGATCCGCTTATTTTAACAGACCTGGAAGAGAGAGGTCTTCTGTTTTCTGCTCCGGTATTTGAGCACAGCTACCCACACTGCTGGAGATGTGACACTCCTCTCATCTACTATGCAAGAGAATCCTGGTTTATTAAGATGACAGCGGTAAAAGACGATTTAATCCGCAACAACAATACCATTAACTGGATCCCTGAGAGCATTGGAAAAGGCCGTTTCGGTGACTGGC
>SVDS01000246.1 GCA_015057715.1 Paenibacillaceae bacterium | reverse complement strand
GTATGTGCAAGACATGATACCAATAATCCTAATTCCGGCAGAGTTATGAAAGCAGCGGGAATGCTGTATGAGGGAACCATGCGCCAGGCGGGTAAGAATAATATGGGAATCTGTGATCTTACGTTATATGCAATCACAAAAGACTTATATTTCAAACATTTGTCGTGATTAGGAGTTTACTGGAATAGTAAGAAAGAAAAAAGGAATGATAATAGATTATGTGATACAGAACATAAAGCATACATGCGGGAGGTAATTTATGCAGACATTTAAAGAACTTTACGAGCGTACAGTAAGTGAGGCACTGTCAGGAAATTTTGATCCGGCGGAAACAGAAAACGGCAATACTTATGATCCCTATCATCTGGACTGCCTGCTGAATCCCGAAAAGCATCCAATTGTAATTCGTACAGGTGACTGTGATTGTGGAGAAGGGGAACAAAAGGAATGCGTCAAAAGATGTCCGTTTGGAGCGATTAAGGCTGAGAAAGATGGAATAGTGGTAGAACCGGAATTATGCCTGGGCTGCGAAAAATGTATTGACGGCTGTGTCAGAGAAAAGCTGGCAGCCAGTACCGATATCATTCCTGCCCTCAAAGCAGTAAGGAGCGCAGAGGGGCCTGTTTATGCCATGATTGCTCCGGCATTTTTAGGACAGTTTTCAAGTGATGTTACCCCAGGAAAGCTTAGAAGCGCATTAAAAGAAGTGGGATTTGACGGAATGCTGGAAGTTGCCTTATTTGCGGATATCCTGACGTTAAAAGAAGCGTTGGAATTTGATAAAAACATTAAGGGCAGCGGGGATTATCAGCTGACCAGCTGCTGCTGTCCCATGTGGATTGGTATGATCCGCAAGGTTTATCATCAGCTGGTTCCCCACGTACCTGGTTCCGTGTCCCCCATGGTCGCCTGTGCCAAAGTGGTAAAGGCACTTCACCCAGATGCGCTGACTGTATTTATTGGTCCCTGTCTTGCAAAAAAGGCAGAAGCAAGGGAAAAGGATTTAGCCGGTGCAGTGGATTACGTTCTTACGTTCCAGGAAGTAAAAAATATTTTTGACGCTTTGGGAATTGATCCCGCGATGATGGAAGAAAGTGAAAAGGATCATTCCTCCAAAGCTGGCCGCATCTATGCAAGAAAGGGCGGAGTAAGCGAAGCAGTGGAAAATACCGTGAAGGCGATCAGCCCTCAGAAGGAAATTCAGATCCGCACAAAGCAGGCAGATGGAGTTCCTGGCTGCAAAAAGATGATTCAGGATATTATGGACGGAAAGATTGATGCCAACTTTTATGAAGGAATGGGCTGTGTGGGCGGCTGCGTAGGCGGGCCAAGATCCATTCTGGGGAAAGAGGAAGGAACTGAGCTGGTTAATGAATATGGAGAAAAAGCAACCTATCAGCATCCGGCTGAAAATCCATACGTGATTGAGCTGCTACACCGTTTAAATCTTGATACCATCGAAAGCCTTTTAGAGGAGACGGATTTATTTAGCCGTAACATAACGTGATGTCTGAAAATAAAGACAAGATTATAGATTCCCATGTGCATATGGGGATCTATGGTCCTTATGAAATCAGATTAGAAGAACTTGCAGAGGAGATGGATCGATTCGGTGTGGATCAGGCGGTGATCTCTGATATCGGTCTCAATTCCCTTGATGAACAGGGAATCGAGAGATTTCCGGATAAGGATACCATCGCTCTAAACTGCTGTGCCCTTAAGCTCATAAACGCATATGGAGACAGGTTTTTGCTGCTTTTCTGGGTTCGTCCTCTATTTGACCGGAACAAAGAACAGCTGTCCCGCTTTCTTCTGGAAAATAAAGAGCGTATAGGAGGACTAAAGGTTCACCCGAAAACGGCAGGCGTACCTTTTTCTTCTGCCGATTACAAGCCATATATAGAGATCTGCAGAAGGCATAGCATACCGTTTTGTATTCATACCCAGAGAGATGGATACAGCAATATAGAGTATGTGTATGAAGCCGCCGCTGATAATCCTGATGTCACATTTGTGGCTGTTCATATGGATTTAGGCGGTGACAGGGAAAGGGCCAGTGAATTAATCGCAAGCTGTCCAAATCTTTATGGGGATACTACTTTAGTTTCCAAAGAAGAGATGATAAAAGCCATAATAAAATGCGGACCGGAAAAAATCCTGTTTGGAACGGACGCGTCTGTGTTTGGCAGGGACAGCTATAAACGCTATGAAGGCTTTTATGATACAGTTCTTGAAATCTTCGGCAGGGATGGAGCAGAGAAGGTATTTTATAAAAATGCCAGGAAATTATTCTGGAAGGAGAAGTATGAATAGCGGTTTAATTTATCCAAGAAAACATGATAAAGAAACGGTATACTTAAAGAATGTAGTAAAAGATCCGGCAATTACAGTTGGGGATTATACGATCTATAATGATTATGTAAACGATCCTGTGAATTTTGAAAAAAATAATGTACTTTATCATTATCCAGTTAACACTGAGCGTTTGGTTATTGGCAGGTACTGTTCGATTGCATGCGGAGCGAAGTTTATATTTACTTCTGCCAATCACACCCAGAGATCTCTGTCGTCTTATCCTTTTGGAATTTTTTTTGATGAGTGGGACCTTCCTGTGGAGCGTATTTCGGATACATGGGACAACAAAGGTGATATTGTAATCGGAAAAGATGTCTGGATTGGTTATGAAGCGGTTATTATGCAGGGAGTACATATTGGTGATGGGGCTGTGATCGGCACCAGAGCGGTTGTAACAAAGGATGTGGAACCTTATACAATTGTAGGTGGAGTTCCTGCAAAAACAATTCGCCCCCGCTTTGAACAGCCAGTAATTGACGCACTCCTTTCTTTAAAGTGGTGGGACTGGCCAGAAGAGAAAGTAAAACGGAATGTGGATGCAATTACTTCTGGTAATGTGAGAAAGCTGCTGGAGGTAAGAGGTAACAAATGATAAAAGTACTTTTTTGTGATTTGTTTTTTACACTGATTGTTCCACATAACCAAAGTCCAATGGAATGTGAAGTTTTAAACCTTAGTCCGTCAGAATGGGAGCATTATTCAGAAGAGGCAGCCCTTTATAAAGAGCGTGCCGTGGGGCATGTTAACACAGAACAGGAGATTATTGAGGGCATCGTGGAAACACTTCCGTTTTCTGTAACTAAAGAGCAGGAAGAATTGCTTTTAGATAGACGGGAAAAGCGGATGAGGAGGGCCCTGGGCAATGTGGATCAGGAGATACTGAAAACGTTAAAAGCCATTAGGGATCTGGGTATTAAAACATGTCTGATCAGTAATGCAGATATAATTGACTGTAAATATTGGAAAGATTCACCACTTTATGAACTGTTTGATTTATCTATATTTTCATGCAATGTAAAACTGTTAAAGCCCGACATCAGAATATACCAATATGCCATGGAACAAATGGGCACTATGCCGGAAATGAGTGTATTTGCAGGAGATGGCGGTTCTGATGAGCTGCAGGGGGCAAAAATGGCTGGAATGAAAACGGTTTTTTCTGAATATTTAAATGTAAAACCGGAGGTGGAAAGAATAAAGATTTTAGAATATGCGGATTATCATATCAATAAATTCGCTGGTCTGATTGATTGTCTGAAAGCAGAATGGGGTTGAAATTTGAGGAGGGTTGAATGATGAGAACCGAAAAAGAAATGTATGATCTGATTCTTGGTACAGCTCAGGCTGATGACAGAATCAGAGGAGTTTACATGGGCGGGTCCAGAACAAATCCAAATGCAGTGCGGGATCTGTTTCAGGATTATGATATAGTTTATATAGTAAAAGAGACGGAGTCTTTTATTAAAGATACGCAATGGATCGACCGGTTTGGAGAGCGGCTTTTTATGCAGTATCCAGATGAAAACCCGGCTTATCCCCATAAGAAGGACGAGAGCTATGGGTGGTTAATACAGTTTTCAGACGGTAACAGGCTGGATCTTCATGTGATGATTCCAGCTCGTGCCCTAAAAGATATTTCTGCCGACCGGCTCTGCAAAATTTTATTGGACAAGGATAACATTCTACCTGTAATTCCGGAATCATCAGACCAGAGCCATTGGGTGAAAAGGCCTTCGGAAACAGAATTTCTATGTACCTGTAATGAATTCTGGTGGTGTCTTGATAACGTAGCCAAGGGTTTGTGGAGGTATGAGATTCCATATGTGCAGGACATGCTCAATCATTACATACGGCCCCAGCTGGTGGCACTGTTATCATGGAAGATCGGAATTGTGACCGGTTTTTCATGCAGTATCGGAAAGGCCGGTAAGGATATGTACCGGTGGCTGTCAGAGGGAGAGTGGGTGAGCTTTTTAAAGACATATGCGGATGCAGAGGCAGAACATATCTGGGAAGCAGTAGAAATAATGTGTAACCTGTTTCATGAGGTGGCAGGATTTGTGTCAGGTGAGCTTGG
>SVDS01000245.1 GCA_015057715.1 Paenibacillaceae bacterium | reverse complement strand
TAGAAATTAAGATTATAATTATTTTAACCATTTTATCTTTGGTATGTTGCGTGTGCAACATACCATTTTTAAATATATGATAAAGTAATAAAAGTATAAAAATAACAGGTGAATAAGATGAGCGACAACATATACGTCTATTTATCATCGCTGACTGGAAATACGGAGAAGCTTGCAAAGGGCGTATTAGAGAAATTGAGCACAAAAAATGGTTCATTTTCATTGCATGATAATGAGTTTCTGATCTCTTCTGATGGCATTGGAGAACTGGTTATTCTGTTTTTCTGGTGTCGGCGCGGTAATTTAGATTATAACAGCCAGATGTTTTTAGAACACTTTAAAAATAAAAAGATTATTGCTGTGGGAACCATGGGAGGTTATCCTCATAGTGAGTACGGTAATAAGGTGAAAAAAGCCGTTTTTCAAACAATCTCAGAGAACAACATCTGTATGGGAGTATTTATGTCTCAGGGGAAAATAGACATACAGCGGACGGAATATCGAAAGAAGCTGCCTCCGGAACATCCTCATTTTTTAGATGAAAAGGGGATCCGGCGTCATGAGGAGTCACGTAATCATCCCGATGAGGCTGATATAGAATGTGCAAGGTCATTTCTGGAGAAACGAATTACGGAATATGCAGCTGTAAGCGAAGCTGTATGCATGGATGGGGAACCGTGTATACAATGCGGAATGTGTAATTAAGGGCGAAATAAAAAAAGCTGTATAAAAAAACAAACAAGGCAGACAATACTATATTTTTCTATATAATTATGCTATAATAGTAATAGTTATCTTTATTCTAATTATTCTGTGGGAGGTTTTGGTATGAATCTTTGTATCGGTGACAAGATTACGGTCTGTGAGGGAGATCATGAAAACAATTACAGTGTGGAAGAAATTGCAGAAGATTATGTGAAACTGACGAATGGCATTACTTACTATTACAAGGAAAAAGATATTGTTTCTGGGGATGAGGGAGAGAAAGGACTGATTACACAGCAGGTAGTGAACCGGCTCCATCAGGTAGAAGATATCAGTTATCAGAAGGCTGTTAAAATTCTGGAAATTCTAATGGATGCAGATGGTGAGACAGAGAATTAACATGGCTTGTTTTTCATCTGGTTTTAGGCTATACTAATTCTGTTTTATATTATAATTCAGAAAAGGAAATGATAATCACATGGACATAGAGCCAAAGACCAGAACCGTTATTCCCCGTTACCAGCAGATTGCAATCGAGGTGGCAGCCCGCATTGCCAATGGGGAGTACGCAGAAGGTGAGAAGATATATGCCCGTTCTTCCCTTGCGAGCCAGTATGGCGTTTCGCCGGAAACTGCCCGCAGGTCTATTTGCATACTTAGTGATCTGGGTATTGTATCATCGGAAAAGGGAAGCGGTATTATAATCCGATCCCAGAAAAAGGCAGCGGATTATATTCAGCAGAACAGCAAACTGGAGACCATTGACACTATTAAAGAGAATTTATTAAAGAGTGTATCACGCCAGAAGAAAGAGATGGACTATTTAAATGAGTGTATGAATGACCTCATAGAAGCTTCAGTTCATTTCCGGTCTATGAATCCGTTTATGCCTTTTGAAATTCGGATCACAAAGGACTGCGCTTATTTGAATAAGACAGTTACCGAGATACAATTCTGGCAGCATACCGGTGCGACTGTGATCGCTGTCAGCAGAAAGGATCTGGTGATGAAGTCCCCGGGGCCCTACGTGGCGCTGACGGAAGGCGATACCATATATTTTATTGCGCAGGATGATACTGTGGAACGTGTAAAAGGATTTTTGTATCCCAATCAATAGATTTTATACCAGAAGCCTGAAGGAAAATTCTTTGGGCTTTTTAAGGTTTTATAAAGATACTAACGGAGGTGACTGCTTGGTTAAACGATCAATTACAGTTTTTTTTCTATTAATCTCATTTCTTTCATTGCTTTTTCTGTCAATGCCTGGGAAGAGGGGGGAGCCGACAGGCCCGCTCCGTGCGGTGAAAGGAGTAATAGACTTATCCAACTGGAATATGGATGAAACAAAGATTTTAAGTCTGGATGGAGAATGGGAATTTTACTGGAATCAGCTTCTTACCCCTAAGGATTTTCAGTTACAGGTTCAACCTTCTGACAAAAACTTTATGCAGGTTCCGGGGCTGTGGAATGGTAAGATGATAGAGGGGAAAAAACTTCCTGTATTCGGCTGTGCTACCTATCGCCTGGTATTAGATCATGTACCATCCAGAGAAGTTATGGCTTTAAAAAAAGAAAATGCCCGCTTTTCCAGCAAAGTATATGTGAATGGGGAGGAATTAATATCCGACGGATTACCGGCACGTACTTCAAAGGACTATCGTTCAGGAAATACGCCCAAGATTGGTTTTTTTAAAAATGACAGTGATAAAATTGAGATACTTGTTCAGACAGCCAATTATGAATACATGAATTCTGGAATCCCGGTTTCCATAGAACTTGGCCGTGAGGATGTGATGCTTCATCAGCATCAAAAGGATATTATGCTGGCATTGGCCATTTTTGCAGTTTTGCTTGCAATTTCATTTTTGTATATGATCTTTTTTATTGTTGCAAGGATCAAAGGAATTAAGGAGTACATACTTCCACTGTTTTCGCTGTTTTGCTCACTTTTTGCAATCGGAAACGCGCTGTCAGACCAGCGGCCCCTGCTACTCATTTTACCTGAAATTTCTTTTACCCTGGCTTTTAAGATGAAAGATTTGTTCTTGTCTGTGAATTTTATCACTCTTCTCTGGGTTTTTCATGAGTTTAAAAGTGGTCTTATTCCGCTTCGTCCCACAAAGATAATATCCTTTGTGTATGGAGGTTACTTATTGGTGATACTGACATTTCCCATCTATGACTATTATAAAATCCATCAGCTGGTGATGGTCAGCAACACGATCATTCTTCTGGTTCTGCTGATCAGAGCCATTCTATTATTTGTAGAAAAGGCAGAAGGTATGCTTTTATTAGTTTCTGTATTGGCAGTTAATTTTTATTCTTTTGACTGTATTTTATTTTCTCTGGGATTTAAAACTGATTCTGGATTTTCCCAGGTGTTTATGATGATTTTTGCAATTGTAATGATTTTTCTCCTGTCCATGCATTACTTAAATGCGATCCGTCTGCTTCAGACCTCAGTCATGAGAACACAGGAAGCGGAAATTGCATTTTTACGGGCTCAGATTAATCCGCACTTTCTCTACAATGCTCTTAATTCCATTGCAGCTTTGTGCGCAACGAAACCGCAAAAGGCGGAAGAAGTAGTGATTGAACTGTCACAATACCTGCGCCGCAGCTTTGATTTCAAACGAATCGACGCAATGACGACTCTTACAAAGGAGATGGAGCTGCTAGAAGCCTATCTCTACATTGAAAAGACCCGCTTTGGAGACCGCCTGCAGGTTGAGTATGATATTGACGAAACCATAAATCTTCCCATACCCCATCTGATTTTGCAGCCACTTGTGGAGAATGCAGTACGCCATGGATTAATGAAAGCAATTGTCGGGGGGAAAGTTATCATATCTGTAAAGCGTCAGGGGACGGAGGCTGTTTTTACTATTGAGGATAATGGAATTGGAATAGAAAAAGAGAGAATCAGCGGGTTGCTGGAGGAAAAGCCAGAATCAGGCGGAATTGGAATCTGGAATATTAATCAGAGGCTTATGATGCTTTATAAAAAGGGATTAACCATTGAGAGTGAATTTGGGAAAGGAACCAGGGTGATATTTGGTCTGCCTTTCATCGATATTAAACAGGCAGGAAGATGGAACGGAAAGAAAGGAGACAGACCGGTATGAGAGCGATTATTGTGGACGACGAAGAACTGGCCCGCAGCCGGCTTACCATCTTATTGGAGGAGATCGGGGAGGTCACTCTGTGTGGTTCCTTTGCTACAGCATTGGATGCGCTAAAATACATAGAAGAAAATCCTGTGGATGTGATATTTCTTGATATCACCATGCCTGAAATGGATGGCATGGAGTTTGCTAATCTTCTGATGGACAAAAAAAGCAGCGCAAGTGTGGTGTTTGTTACCGGATACGGGGAATATGCAGTGGAAGCTTTTGAGCTGGAAGCAGTAGATTATCTTCTGAAACCAATCAAAAGAGATCGTCTGGTCAAGACAATAGACCGGCTTGCCAGAAAGAATTACAGAAAAGCGCAGCAGTTATATATTAAATGTTTCGGGGGATTTAGTGTATTGGTTCAGGAGGAGGGCGGACAGGCGATCAGCTGGCGCTCTCCTAAGGTGGAGGAGCTGTTTGCTTATTTGGTCTGTAAGGTAAGCGTCAGCCGGGATGAAATTGCGGACACGTTGTGGGAGGGCTTCCCGTTAGACAAAGCAATGAAAAACTTAAACTCCACCGTTTATTATGTACGAAAGGCATTGCAGCAGTTTGG
>SVDS01000244.1 GCA_015057715.1 Paenibacillaceae bacterium | reverse complement strand
ACTATTATCTTCTTCTGTTCTGCATAAGCTTTTAATAATTCAATCATAACTCTCTCTTTTACCGTAACATCTCTGACTTTCTTCTGTGTTTCCAGCTTCAGCCTAAAAATTTGAATGAGCCTTTTTAAATCGCTTAAATATTTCCTCCTTTGAATCAGCATTTCCCTTCCAGTAAATAAAAAAACATTTTCCTCTATAGAAAGATTTTCAATCAGTTTACTTTCCTTTTCTATAAATGTGACACTGTTCTTAAGATACTTACCTGCTTCCAGGGGATCGGATCTGTTATCCTCAATATAAATCTTCCCTTCAATGAGAGTCAGATTCCCTTTCATAAATTCCTGTAAAAATCTTCGTTCCACAATACTGTCAAAAATAAAACCAATCATCTGCTTTTTATAAATGCGAAGATTTAAGTCAGTAAAAACAGGAGTTCCATTTACTTCAATGCGGCCGTTTTCAATGGTAATGTATTCTTCCTTCATAGGTGAATTCACTCTCTTTCTTGACTACTGGAAGTTTGATGGAGACTTCTGTCCCTACCCCAGTAAGACTATAAACATGAATGCCATAATCTTCTCCAAACAATAACTTAATTCTGCGGCATACGTTATTAAGTGCAATCCCGCCCTTTTTATTTTTATTTTCTTCAGAGAAAGAAGGCATTGTTGTATGCTCCAGCCCATAATTAATTTCGGCAAGAGTTTTATCGTCTATGCCTACACCATTGTCCTTAATACGGATTATCACGTTACGTTCTGTCAGTTCCATGCCGATTCGGATCTCTCCGCCTTCCGATTTTCTTTCCAGTCCGTGGTAGATCGCATTTTCAATGATGGGCTGCAGGGTCAGTTTGGGAATAAGAAACATGCAGATATCAGGATCATTTTCCACAAATTCATATATTATATCCAGTTTCTCCCCAAATCGGTATTTTTGTATTTTAAAATAATTATCTACATTATCCAGCTCATCTTCTATAGTGACCAGACTTCCCGTATCAGTAATTGTATAGCGGAAAAATGTTGCCAGCGCCTCTGTAATATTGGCAACTGAATCCATTCCAAGGCTAAGAGCATCACCGCGGATCGCTTCAAGCGTGTTATATAAAAAATGGGGATTGATCTGGTTTTGTAAAGCTAAAAATTCGGACTGCCTTTTTGTTTTCCTTGTATTACGCTGGCTTACCAGTATCTTATCATACCGATTAAGTACTTCTTCCATTCCCGGAAAGACAAATCCGGCTCTGTCCATAAACTCCCTGTAAATCTGACCATTGTTAAACTTTTTAAACAATGCTGCAAAATCCAGATAAGGACGGATAATCCAGTTTCTTAGAACCAAAGTAAGTCCGAAAGCCAGCAAAAAAAGGATTATGGACATAATAATTTTTGTCAATTGCCCCATTGATTTCTGACTGCACAAAATAACAAGCCATACTATCACATTGATAAAAATAAGTATTGTCATGACTGTAAGCAGTATCACTGATCTTTGTGCAAATGATATTTTTTCTTTCTTCAATGATTCTATACACCCCATTCTCAGCCATATAGCTTGCGAAATTCCGATGGATTCAGCCCGGTTTTCTTCTTAAATAATTTTGAAAAATACTTAAGATCTGAATAACCTACGTCTGCTGCGATATCTCCAATATCTTTATTGGTCTGAATCAGCAGATATTTTGCGTTCTGAATCCGGACTTTCATAATATACTCCATAAAATTTTCACCAGTTTCCTTTTTGAATAAAGAGGAAAAATAGGCTGGATTAAAGCCAGTAAGACTGCTGACATTCTCCAGTGTAATTTCTTTATTATAATTCTCATTGATATACTGTTTCGCCTGCCGCATTGGCTTACTGTCCTGAATCCTCTTTTCAGCAGTAAATTTATCAAATTCATCACTGATATGCTGTTTTAGCCACTGAAAAATATCAGGAACAGTTAAAAATGACTTGAACTTCTTCTGATACCAGGTAAGATCAGGAAATTGGTAAGGACTCATATAATTTTTAACTCCATATAGTAACAGGCTTACAATCTCATTATAATACTGATATATAAACTGACTATCCTCTGCCTCTTCCAATACCTTCCAGAGTTCCGTCAATTCACTGAGTATTCCATCAATATCCAGCACTTCAAAATAGGACAGGATTGTGTTTCTGACCTGTGTATCGATCACATCAAAAACTTCTTTTCCAGGTTGGGAGTTTTCTTTAAATTCAATAATGCATTCCCCGTTTCTAATCAGGCGATCCATCACAGCGGTTTGAGCCTGCTGTAAATTCTGGTGCATATCAGAAAGGCTGTCAACAACCTGTCCGATGCCAATGACAATTTTGACATTTGAAAATATATCCTGCAGATTTGAAATCTCTATGCGCACTTTGTTTAACTGTTTTTTTACTGCGGTAAGAGTAGGATCCTCTGTATTAATAAGACATAGTACCTGCCCCTCCCATGCCATAGTTACCACTTCTTCACAGCACACCTCCAGCTTCTCTTTGGCTGTACACAGAATTTTTGTTAAAAGCAGGGAAAGAACTTCTTTACTTTTGTCTTCTGGTTCCATAAAAGGCTTTATAATCAATATGGTATAATATCCTTTTTCAAAATGGCAGCAGAACTCACGATTCAGCTCATTGATATCAATCCCTGTTATTTTACTTTCCGGATCTACAAGAAGCTCCGCCAGCAGATTCTTTTTAACTTTTTCTTCCGATGAATGGAGCATGATCTTTAATTCATTTTTTTCCCAATTATCTGATAGTTTTAAAGCATGCTTTTCAATTATTTTAGTCAGCGTATTGATTAATTCCTTACTCTTAATTGGTTTTAAGAGATAATTTTCCACTCCGTACTGAATTGCGCTTTTTGCATATTCAAACTGACTGTAACCACTGATAATAATAAAATATGTCTCCGGTAATATCTCCTTTGTCATCCTTATTAAATCAATTCCATCATAATTTGGCATGCGTATATCAGTAATAACAATATCCGGCTTCAAATTGCAAATTGCGTCATAAGCTTTTTTCCCATCATTGATAACTGCCACAATCTCCATCCCCATATCATTCCAGTTAACCAGATGAGTGAGTAGTTGGCATACTTTTTCCTCATCATCTGCAATAATCACTTTTAACAAAAAGTATCCTCCTCCCATTACAATTTCAAGACGCGTTTTATTCTTATTTTTTCATAGTAATCAGATAGTGTCAAGATATTTCAATATAAATAAGAGTTAAGAAAATGATATGATATTTTCAGATATTTAAGCATAGAAAAAGCCAGAAATAAGTTTAAACTCATTTCCGGCTTATGATTAATCCGCTTTCATTTTTAAATCGATTCATTATTCCACTGAATCTTCACAATTTCAGGCTGCTTGCTGTTATACCTTACTGTATGTACTGTTCGTGTACTGCTGTAAATACTTAATTTATATGTATCGCCGCTTTTATCGGTAAATGCCAGATGACCAGAACCAGAAAAAAATCCATCAGGTCCTTGTGCGTCTACGCTAAGAACATAATCATAAATTCCAGGAGAACCAGTTAACGTAATTCCATATACGCACCCTTTATCATTAAACCGAATAATGTCATATAAATTTGAGGAGCCATTAATTGTTACTTCCGAATTTACTGTCATTCCATCTCTGCGTTCAGCACTGGAATTTTCACCAATCTTTGTTGCTGTAAAATCTGATATGGGATATGCCATAATATAATCCTCCTTCTACTTACTTCTCTATTTTTTTAAAAGCTATTTTCTCCTGTTTTGCTAATACCTGGAGAACAGATCACAGACCAATTTTAATGGGTTCCACCGACAACAGCCGAAACTCTCCGCCTTCCGCAGGCAAAGCCTGATGCAAATAAACAGCAACCAGACTCCTGATAGGATTTAAGACTACTGGAACGCTCTCACAGATTATCATATGATTTTTTCCTGCTACAATCTGAGTTGCAGCATAGAGCAATGGCGTATAATTGACACCAGTGATATGATCCATTACCTGAGCAAAACCTGCAGCCACCTCTTTTGGTAACTCACAGGGCGTGAATTCCTGTAATACCCAATTTCCTACTTCATTCATACTTCTACCCCTTTCAATTTTTATCTATTTCCGTTACAGTTCTCAGCTTACCTGTTATACTGACAACTCCAATATAAAAGTAACCAGTTGGTCAGGGCCTGCCAATTGATTACATTATAATTTTTATTACTTTGTTATGGGGCATTATTGCATAAGAAGCAAATATTAATCTTATAACGCTGTCAGAATCAACAAACGGTTATAAATTGGTAAATACTTTTTGGGCAATAACAAAAAAGCCGGAGTCTTCATGAAAAGAAGACTTCCGGCAAATAAAAAAAGCGCGAGACGGGACTCGAACCCGCGACCCCGACCTTGGCAAGGTCGTACTCCAC
>SVDS01000243.1:2200-4478 GCA_015057715.1 Paenibacillaceae bacterium | reverse complement strand
TATTCCACACTGGCAAACCTGGGACTTATCGTTATCTGTGCCAGCGTTGGAACGGAAGAGTCCATCTGGGCAGCAATCCTTTTAATTATCTTTCATGCAGTATCAAAGTCCCTGCTTTTTATATCCGTTGGTTCTGCGGAACACCAGATTGGAAACAGGAATGTAGAAAACATGGATCTCCTTCTTGGGATTTCAAGAAAGCTGGCACTGTGTATGATGATTGGTATTGCAGGCATGTTCCTTGCTCCCTTTGGTATGCTGATTTCCAAATGGGTGGCAATGAAAGCATTTATTGACTCCAATAATATTCTTATAGTAATTATCCTCGCTTATGGCAGCGCAGCGACTCTTTTTTACTGGACCAAGTGGATGGGGAAGCTGGTGTCAAAAGTTAATATGAGGCAGCAAAGTGAAAACGAATTTCACTTAGATGAGGAGATTCCCATTACAATCCTTGCTGGCCTGGTGGTAATATCCTGCTTCACTTTTCCCATCGTATCCAAGTATGCCCTGATTCCTTATTTAAACGAAGTTTTTATACGCCGGGCTTCGATGCCCATCGGAGAGGGAGATATCAAGCTGATGCTTTACATGTTAAGTATGCTTATTATTCTGCCAATCAGCTTTATACCGGTCTATAAAAATGATAAACGAAGAAGAGTTCCCATTTATATGGCAGGAGAAAATACGGGAGACAATGAGACCTTTTACGGTGCCTGCGGGACAAAGCGGCAGGTGGAACTTCATAACTGGTATATGGACAGCTATTTTGGAACTAAGAGGTTATCCTTCTTTAGTGACATATTATCTTTTGTCATTCTCATCTGGGGAGTGATACTGCTGATCGGAGGGATTGCATCATGATGAGCGTTCTAAGAATTATGGGGATAATAATTATCGCACCTGTGGTGGGCGGTCTGCTGACCGGTATCGACCGTGTTATCACTGCCCGTATGCAGGGCAGGCAGGGTCCACCTGTTTTACAGCCATTTTACGATGTGCTGAAGCTGATGCAGAAGGAATCCATTGAAGTCAATTCCATGCACCGTTTTTTCGTGTATGTATCAATGGTATTTGCTGTATTTACAACAGTAATCATGCTTTCAGGCGGAGATATTTTATTGGCAATCTTTGCACTGACACTTGGATCTGTATTCTTTGTTCTGGGAGGTTACGCGTCAAATTCTCCATATAACACCATCGGATCGGAGCGGGAGCTTTTACAGATTATGGCTTATGAGCCAATGGTACTTCTTACCTGCATTGGTCTTTATTACGCGGAAAAAAGCTTCTTTATCAAAGATATTGTCATGACTGACAAACCTTCCATTGTTTATCTGCCCGGAGTTTTCATCGGACTGGTATTTGTCCTGACATTTAAACTGAGAAAATCACCCTTTGATTTAAGTATGTCCCATCATGGACATCAGGAGATCGTTAAGGGTATTACCACCGAGTATTCCGGAAAGGATCTGGCTGTGATTGAAGTAACCCACTGGTATGAGGTGATCATATCGTTATCTCTTGTTTATGTTTTTTTTGCCACCTCTGCACCCGTCAGCCGATTGGTTGCTGCAATTGTGTGCCTCGGTGTGTATCTGTTTGAGATAATTGTGGATAACTGTGCAGCAAGGCTGAAATGGCAGCATGCACTTAATTCTGCGTGGATTGTTACGGGAGTAATGGGTACGGTGAATCTGGTGATCCTTTCATTTTTTATGAAATGAAATTCCGTGAAAATTAAGGAGAGTGCGTATGAACTTGAATGTGGTTAAGAAATCACCCTGGATTCTGCATTATGACGGCACAAGCTGTAATGGCTGTGATATCGAGGTACTGGCGTGTCTGACACCATTATATGACGTGGAACGTTTTGGGATTATCAATACCGGGAATCCCAAGCATGCGGATATCTTACTTATCACTGGCAGCGTCAATGAACAGAATATTCCGGTTGTGAAACAGCTTTATGAACAGATGCCGGAACCCAAAGCAGTGGTAGCAGTTGGAATCTGTGCAACATCAGGGGGCATCTTTGCAGAATGCTATAACGTAGCAGGTGGAGTTGATAAGGTAATTCCTGTTGATGTATATGTGCCTGGATGTGCAGCACGGCCGGAATCTATTATTGATGGCGTAGTGAAAGCCCTTGATATTCTGGCTGAGAAGAAAAAAGCGATGCCGAAAAAGCGGATTGGAGAAAAATGAAAGAACAGATATTAAAAGAAATCTCCCCCAATGATCTGCTGCCGGAGATTATGAAAATAAAAAATGATGG
>SVDS01000243.1:0-2100 GCA_015057715.1 Paenibacillaceae bacterium | reverse complement strand
GCAATTCCTAGAATTGGATACATTCACAGAGGCTTGGAAAAGCTGGTGGAAAAAAGAGATTATCAGCAGTATTGTTACGTGGCAGAACGAATCTGCGGAATCTGCTCGTTTATGCATGGAATGGGATATTGTATGTCCATTGAGCGTATTATGGATGTAGAGGTACCGGAGCGGGGCGAGTTTTTACGCACAATCTGGGCAGAGTTATCACGGCTTCACAGCCATCTTCTCTGGCTTGGACTCCTGGCTGATGCCTTTGGATTTGAAAGTCTGTTTATGCAGTCATGGAAGTTAAGGGAACAGGTTCTGGACATTTTTGAAGAGACTACAGGCGGACGTGTCATTTTCTCCGTATGTGATATTGGAGGAGTAAGAAAAGACATCAGTCCCGAGACGTTAAAGAAGATTAAAACAGTTTTAACTGAGATGGAAAAGGAATTAAAAGAGACAACCAGTGTCTTTATCAACGATACCACAGTGAAGCTGCGAACCAAAGGCGTGGGAGTTCTGACAAAACAGATGGCATTTGATTTAGGTGCAGTAGGTCCTATGGCAAGAGCAAGCGGTATCGAAATGGATATGAGAACACAGGGATACAGTGCATACGGCAAGCTGGATTTTAAACCCATTACCAATGATGGTGGGGATTGTTATGCCAGAACCAGAGTAAGAATTAAGGAGATGTTCCAGTCAATTAATTTAATCAGACAGTGTATTGATTTAATTCCTGACGGTTATATCAATGTGAAAGTAAAAGGAAATCCAAACGGAGAACAGTTTATCCGGCTGGAGCAGCCCCGCGGTGAGGTTGTTTATTATACAAAAGCAAACGGAACCAAGTTTTTGGACAGGGTAAGAGTCCGGACTCCTACCTTTGCTAATTTGCCTGCATTGCTTGAAACTCTAAAGAACTGCTCGCTGGCAGACGTACCCATATTGATTCTTACCATAGATCCCTGTATCAGCTGTACGGAGCGGTAACCAACAGATACACAGCCAGACAGGTAACAGGATAACATGTAAATGCTGTGATAAGCAGCAGAATCGAGGGTATTATGTCTGTATTTAAGATGTCAAAGACACTGTTAAAGAATATATTCCATGGTCCCTATACCGTGCCATATCCGGTAAAGAAGAAAGAAACCTATGAACGGACCAGAGGGAAGATTGGAATTTCCATTGATGACTGTATTTTCTGCGGTATGTGTGAAAGAAGATGTCCAACCGGGGCGATTCAGACAGATAAGGCAAAGACGTCATGGAGCATTGAACGGCTGAAATGCATCCAATGCGGTTATTGCAGTGAGGTCTGCCCGAAAAAATGTCTTACCATGGAAAATCAGTACACAGCACCATCATATGGGAACGTAAGGGATGAATACGTAAAATGCACGAATATCCAATCACCAGGCGAATCATAGAAATCGCCGGAGAATACGCAAAGGACAATGATGCATCTGAGGTAAAGGTGATTAATCTGGTTGTAGGAGATTACTGCGGCTATGTGGCCAGCTCCATTGAACTTTATTTTGAGCTGATTGCGGAGGGAACTCCATGTGAGCACGCAAAGCTTCATATCGAGAGAGTAGTTCCAAAACTGCGGTGCACAGGCTGCGGTCAGCTGTTTGTCAGAAAGCCCTTTACGTTTGAATGCCCCCTTTGTAAGGGAGAAGGAACACCCACTGAAATAGGACAGGAATTTTATATTAAATCCATTGAAGTACAGGATTTAAATGAGCCGTAAATGGCTTGTTTTACGAAAGGCAGGAAGGTTGTCATGTCAGAAAATAAAGAAATTGAAATCATGCAGTCTGTCTATGATAAAAATGACCAGGTTGCAGCTAAGATCCAGGCTTCCCTGACAGAGAGCGGTATTTTTGCCGTCAATGTGATGGGAGCGCCGGGAGCGGGAAAAACCACCTCTCTGATTCAGCTGATCAGACGTCTGGAAGAAGTAACTGCTTATGTAATTGAGGGTGATATTGAGGCAGATTTTGATACAAAAACCTTACAATCCCTTGGCGTAAAAGCGATTCAGATCAACACCGGCGGAGCCTGCCATCTGGATTCTCCGTTAATCGGACAGGCGGTAGAGGATCT
>SVDS01000242.1 GCA_015057715.1 Paenibacillaceae bacterium | reverse complement strand
TTTTCTCCTTTGCATCTTTAAATCCGAACCGGTACTCCTTTCTCTGATAAGTACCGTTTTAACTCCATAATTTCCAGTTCTTTGTAATGAAACAGGGAGGCTGCCAGAGCCGCATCTGCCTTGCCCTCTGTGAGAGCACTGTGAAAATGTTCCATGGTTCCAGCTCCGCCCGACGCAATAACCGGAACGGATACAGACTCTGCTATAATTCGGTTCAGTTTATCATCATAACCGGCTTTTGTTCCGTCACAGTCCATGCTGGTAAGAAGAATCTCTCCGGCCCCCAGACGATCTGCTTCCATCGCCCACTCTACCGCATCCAGTCCTGTATCGATTCTTCCGCCATTCTTAAAGACATTCCAGCCGCTTCCATCTGCCCGCCTTCTTGCATCGATGGCAACCACCACGCACTGGCGGCCAAACTTATCAGCAGCATCAGAAATCAGTCTGGGTGTATTGATCGCAGAAGAATTGATGGATATTTTATCCGCCCCTTCCCGTAAAAGCATCTTAAAGTCTTCTACTGTCCGGATTCCTCCGCCTACCGTAAATGGAATAAAGACCTTTTCTGCAACCCGGCGCACCATGTCAACCACTGTATTCCGGTTATCGGAAGAAGCTGTAATGTCAAGAAATACCAGCTCATCTGCTCCTGCTTTATCATAGGCCGCTGCGATTTCCACTGGATCTCCGGCATCCTGTAAATTAACGAAATTAACACCCTTTACCACTCTTGCGTTGTGCACATCCAGACATGGAATGATTCGTTTTGTAAGCATCCGGTACCTCCTTTAAGTCAGTTCAATGAAGTTTTTCAGTATCTTAAGACCGGTATCTCCGCTCTTTTCCGGGTGGAACTGGCAGGCAAATACATTATCCCGCTCCACCGATGCCCCAAAAGCCACACCGTACTCACAGGATGCGGCAACATCCGATTCCCTGTCTGCCTCTAAATAATATGAATGGACAAAATAAACATATGCACCGGAATCCAGACCTTTAAAAAGTCTTGCACCCGGCCTGATAGTCAGGCTGTTCCAACCCATATGGGGAACCTTAAGCCCGGACTGATCCGGAAATCTGACAATTTTTCCAGGAAGAATGGAAAGTCCTTTGACTCCTTCACATTCCTCACTGCTGTCAAATAACAGCTGCTGCCCTAAGCAGATTCCCAGAAAAGGAGTTCCCTTTTCAGTTACCTTCCGGATCACATCTGGCAGGTCATACTGGCAAAGCTTATCCATGGCGTCGCCAAATGCTCCCACACCTGGCAAAATCACTTTGTCTGCTGCAAGTATGGTTTCCTTATCTCTGGTCACCACAGGTATCTCCCCTAACGAAGTAAGGGCTTTTTCCACACTTTTTAAGTTTCCGGCATCATAGTCAATAATTGCAATCATGGCAGCCACCTCTTTTTCGCCTTTTTCCAATATTCTAACACAGTCCCTGTTCCTGCACAACGCAAAACGTTACTAAATGCTTTCTAAGAATTCCACCGAATTTACAGGAATTGATTCCGCCTTTTCTCTAAGACCTTCGGATAGCTGTGCAAAACTTCCATGAATGCGGTACAGAAATGCCTTGTTATTTACAGAAGCCGTTTTCTCAAAAGGCCACCGGATTACAGTCGGCGTCTGAAATCCCACGCCAAGTTCTAAAATCACAAGCTTTTTATTCAGTGTTCCTGCCAGCCATCTGGTATAGGCATTCCACTGGGGAAGATACCCCTCTTCAATATAATTTTCCGCCTGAATGGTATTTCCAGTCAGTGGTTCTTTGCAATGAGGACAGATGTCATCAGGAATCTCTCCAGGTTCCCAGATGTCTTTCGTACAGGCTTTGGAACACTGTCTCCATGTTACATTGCCACAGGGTGCCACCATACGTTTTGGATCCAGACCAGACTTCATTAACTCCCCATTGGTCAGTGTTGTGACGATAAAATAATCCTTGCCTTTTATAAGTCCACCCAGTTTCTCATAGAGGCTGAATTCCCCGCCTGCTATAATGCCGTTCCATTCCTCTCCGATTCCAATTAACAGCTTCTCACATTCCTTTATTTCATTTAATATCTGCTCTTTCAAAGCCATACGTTATCCACCTTCTTTTCTACAGTACTGATCCATTATACATCACTTAAGTTTTTAAGAAAAGATGGAAATTCTCACCTTGCGGCAGTCCTCTCTTCTATGCTATACTAATCTGTGCTATTTGAATAATGAAAAAGGAAGTCAGCATAACATGAATCGATTCAAAAGGCTCTCTCCCTTTTTGGGAGGCTGTACCGCGATAGCAGTTCTGGCACTGCTGTTAGTCATCTATACTCTGACAAGGCCGGTTCCTATGGCTGGAACCAAGAACATTACCGTAGATGTAGTATATAAGGACGGGACAACAGACCACTATCAGTTAAAGACGGAAGCGCAGTTTTTACTGGAAGCCGTGAACGCCATACCAGGTCTTACTCTGGAAGGAACTACCACAGAAGAATCGGGACTGATGGTTATAAAAATTAATGGCAAACAGGCGGATTATAAAAAAGACGGTGCATACTGGGCTCTTCTTTGTGATGGAGAACCTTGCAATTACGGCGTCAGTCAGCAGGCAATTAAGGACGGGGAACACTACACCTTTCAGTACACCCCATCTGATGGTAAAGGTGGCGGATCATGAAACAATATCGTCCCATTACCACAAAGAATCTGGTGATTGATGGGTTTTTAAGTTCGCTGTTATTGATTAGTCAGGTAAGTTTATCCTGGCTGCCCAATATGGAGCTGGTCTCTTTGTTTTTAATTTTATACACTTTGGTATTTGGCAGACACGTATGGATTATCCTGTACGTGTTTGTTCTATTGGAAGGATTATTCTGGGGAATTGGCATATGGTGGTTTTCTTACCTGTATGTGTGGGCGATTATTCCAGCCGCCATTTTTCTTCTTTATAATAAGAACTGCCCATCACCATTCTCAGCCGCGATTCTGTCAGGAACCTTTGGAATGCTGTTTGGTTTATTTTCCTCTCTGCCTACACTTGTGACCGGGGGCCTGTATGCAGCCTTCGTCTGGTGGACTGCCGGAATACCATTTGACATCCTCCACGGTATGGGGAATTTCACTCTTTCACTTATTTTATTTAAGCCCTTATATCAGCTGCTTGTCCGGCTGAAACAGCATCAATCATAAAACAAAGGAGTAACAGACTATGGAAACAGCTATTGTAAGAATCAAAAAGGGAGAAGGACGGTCTTTAAAAGCCGGAGGAATGTGGATTTTTGACAACGAAATCGATACCATAACAGGCGATTATACAAACGGAGATATGATTACTGTCCAGGATTTTGACGGCTACTGTATGGGACGGGGTTTTATTAATACCAACTCCAAAATCACAGTCCGTATGATGACACGGAAAAAAGACGTGGAGATCAATGAGGATTTCATTGAAATGCGGGTACGAAACGCATGGGAATACCGGAAAACTACCGTAGACACCAGCAGCTGCCGGATTATTTTCGGAGAAGCCGATTTTCTTCCAGGAATCGTAGTGGACAAGTTCTCTGATGTTCTGGTAGTGGAATCTCTTGCACTGGGTATTGACCGTTTAAAACCTGTGATTCTTGAAAAGCTGAAAAATATTCTTGCAGATGACGGAATTCAGATTCGGGGTATCTATGAACGCAGTGATGCCAAGGTACGGCTTCAGGAAGGGATGGAACGATTTAAGGGATTCATCGGAGAGCCATTTGATACAAAGGTTGAGATCACAGAGAACGATGTAAAATATCTGGTGGATGTGGAAGACGGTCAGAAAACAGGGTTCTTTCTGGACCAGAAATACAACCGGCTTGCCATTAAACGCTTATGCAGGGACAAACGTGTTTTAGATTGTTTCACTCACACCGGATCCTTTGCTTTAAACGCTGGTATCGCGGGTGCAAAAGAAGTAATAGGCGTTGATGCATCAGAACTTGGAGTTGAGCAGGCACGGGAGAATGCCGAGTTAAACGGACTTTCCGATCGAGTCTCCTTCCGCTGTGCTGATGTTTTTGAACTACTTCCTGAGCTTGAGAAATCCGGGGAAAAATTCGATGTGGTGATTCTCGACCCTCCCGCGTTTACCAAATCCAGAAACTCCGTAAAAAACGCAGTGAAGGGATATCGGGAAATCAATATCCGGGGATTAAAGCTTGTTACAGATGGCGGTTATTTAGCCACCTGCTCCTGCTCTCATTTCATGACCCCCGAACTGTTCACCAAAACCATACGAGAAGCGGCTGTAAGCGCCCATAAGCGCCTGCGTCAGGTGGAATACCGCACCCAGTCAGCAGACCATCCGATTCTCTGGAGCGGAGACGAAAACTCCTACTATCTGAAATTTTATATTTTTCAGGTATGTGACGAGAAATAACAATTTAAAAACAGGGCAGGTCAATCCTCTTACTGGATTCCTGCCCTGTTTTCCTTTTTTTATTCTTATCGATAAAACTG
>SVDS01000013.1 GCA_015057715.1 Paenibacillaceae bacterium | reverse complement strand
GCTGACAAAACAGATCCCCATACCGGAGCAGGCAATGTGATATGCGGTTGACTGCTGATCCAGTTCAAACAGGATATGAGGCTTAAAACCATTTGCTTTACATAAATAGTTTCCCCTTTGCATGGTATCATTATTTGGTTTCAGCATGATGAAGGGATAATCCTTAAATTCCATCAAAGGCACCACAGGAACTTTGGGATCCTGACATGCATTTGAACGAATCTGTTCCAGAGAAACCTGATATTCCTGAAGGTTTTGATTAATCTGGTATTTTTTAGGAACGGCGATCATTAAATGTTCTTCCCGGTATAAAAAAGAATCAAACTTGGTTTCGCACAGTGCGCTGTTATCAACTATAAAATCCAGTGACCCCAGCAAAAGCTGGGATTCAAGGTTGCTGGTGTTGTCTTCGATGATCGTTACGTTAATCCCTGGAAACTGCTGGTGCAGGCTGGAGATAAGAGGGGGAATGACATAGGAAGTAAATAAATTGCTGCCTCCAATGGTCAGCGTTCCAGTCTGTAAGTTCCTGGCATCATCGAGATAATTACGAAAATCCTGTTCAATGGCCATGATAGATTCGGCTGCCTGTATGTATTTAAGACCACATTCCGTCAGCCCCACAGGTGTTATGCTTCGGTCAAAAATTGGCATACCGATTTTAGTTTCAATCCTTTTAATGGTGGAACTTAACGAGGGTTGTGAAATATAGAGATTGTTTGCTGCTTTTGAGAAGCTCTTTTCTTTGTAGACCTCATAAACGTATTCTTTTCCGGTAAACATGGTAGCCTCCATATAAATGTAGAGTTATGATAATTATAAATCAATTGATATTTGATTATAGTATAAATGGAATATATACTTATTACAAGAATTACATATCAAACTATTATAAAAAGTGAGGGCACCCTATGGAATACAGGTTAACTGATAAAGAGGAAGAGTATCGTGTGGAAAAAGACATCATTGGTGAGCTGAAGGTTTTAAAAAGTGCCTACTATGGGAGTCAATCTTTAAGAGCAAAAGAAAATTTTCATATTACAGGACTTAACATGCATCCAGAGATTATTAAAAATGTAGCTTACATTAAAAAAGCTGCTGCAATTACCAATTTTGAAGCGGGACTTCTTGATGAAGCAATCTCACTGGCAATTGTACAGGCATGCGACGAATTACTGAAAGGAAAGTTTCTGGAATATTTTATCGTAGATCCCATACAGGGCGGAGCAGGGACTTCCCTGAATATGAATGCCAATGAAGTCATTGCAAACAGAGCCATAGAGATCCTGGGTGGAGAAAAAGGGGACTATAGTCTGGTTAATCCCAATGATCATGTAAACTGCGGACAATCCACCAATGATGTAATTCCTACAGCAGGCAAAATGACATGTTACGTTCTTTTAAAGAAAGCATTAATTCAGCTGGAACGTCTTAAGCAGGCATTTGAGGAAAAATCAAAGGAATTTGATCATGTGATTAAAATGGGAAGAACCCAGTTACAGGATGCAGTACCCATTCGTCTGGGTCAGGAATTCCACGCATATGCAACGGCTGTCAAAAGAGATATAATCCGTATTGAGAAAGTATTTGAAGAAATAAGGTATGTCAATTTAGGCGGAACCGCCATAGGTACCGGAATTAATGCAGATGAACATTACATGAAGCGAATTGTGCCAAAGTTAAAAGAAATATCTGGCATAGATGTGATGCAGGCCTCCGATCTTTTTGATGCAACACAGAGCCTGGATTCCTTCGTAGCAGTATCCGGGGCTGTTAAGGCCTGTGCAGTTACCCTCTCAAAGATAGCCAGTGATTTACGGCTGATGTCTTCAGGACCAAGAACGGGATTTGGAGAAATCAACCTTCCGGCAAGACAGAACGGCTCTTCCATTATGCCAGGAAAAGTAAATCCGGTAATTCCCGAGGTAGTCAATCAGGTGGCTTTTCATATTATCGGAAATGATCTGACCATAACATTAGCCGCTGAAGCGGGACAGCTGGAGTTAAACGCCTTTGAACCCATTGTGTTTTATACTCTGTTTCAATCCCTTGATACGTTGGCATATGCGGTACAGACATTTGTAGATCACTGTATCACCGGCATTACTGCTAATGAGGAGAGATGTCGTCAATTAGTAGAAAACAGTGTGGGAGTCATTACTGCGTTATGTCCTCACATCGGTTACAGAGATTCTGCGGAAATTGCGAAAGAGGCCATACGGACAGGAAGACCGGTAAGGGAGCTTATTATAAAAAAAGGATTGCTGTCTCCGGCTGATGTTAATATAGTTCTGAATCCCATGAATATGACACGACCGGGAATTGCAAAAAAGAGTTGTTAGTTTTAAAGCCACTGCAGAGACAAAACATGCAGTGGTTTTTTTGCGCGAAAAGTATAAAACGTAAACATATATTTAAAATAACCATAAATATATAGACATAATATAATAAAGGTGTTATTATACCCAATATATAAGATTGAAAGGAGATGATACTATTTTTTGGGACGCATCAAAGGATGAACTTAAAAACGGGTATATCAAAGAGGGGGAAACATATACCTGTGTTGTCTGCGGGGAAAGCTATCTGGAAGGACGGATCTATGAAAAGGATGGGCTTTTCTATGACGCAGAAAAATCAATGAAAGAGCATATAAAAGAAAAACATGGGTCTATGTTATCCTATGTCCTGAATATGAGCTATGGGAATACTGGAATCACCCAGGCGCAGCAGAAGGTGCTCCAGCTTATAGCACAGGGGATGTCAGATAAGGAGGTAGCTTCTGCACTGGGCGTTGCTGATTCAACCATTCGAAACCACAAGTATAAATTAAGGGAAAAAGAAAAGCAGGCTAAGGTTTTTCTTGCTATGATGGAACTGCTGTCTGAGCAGACGCAAAAGGAGATCAGCCGGCTGGAAGGAAGTGTTCTGCAGGACGCGCACAACTCTGCCACCATGGTGGATGACCGCTATAATATAACAGATAAAGAGGTTGAGAGTATCAGAAAAACCTATTTTAATGAGAAAGGCGGCTTAAAGAGCATACCTGCCAGGGAAAAGAAGAAGCTGGTTGTGTTAAGCGAGATTGTAAAGAATTTCGTCCCGGGTAAGCAATATGAAGAGAAGGAGTTAAACCGTATCTTAAAACGAATTTATGAAGATAATGCCGCCATTCGAAGAGCGCTTATTGAATATGGCTTTATGGATCGGACGAACGATGGTACTTTCTACTGGGTGAAAGAGTAGGGTTAAGCTGAGGAGGTTTAAGATGAAGGAGAAGATTCGAAGTGCGGTCCTTCAGCTGGGGGCGGATGTATGCGGATTTGCAAGTGCAAAAGAGTTTGATCAGGCACCGGAGGGCTTTCGGCCTGGCAGTATTTTTAAACGCTGTAAAAGTGTTATAGTATTTGGAATAGCGTTACCCCGCGGGCTATATGAGGTTGATTCCCGTTTTGCCTATTCCCATTATAACAGTTTTGCCTGTCCCCAGGCAGACAAAATTGCCCTGCAGGCAGCCAGGCTGTTAGAAGACAGGTTTGAAGCCTGCGCAGTTCCGCTGCCATGTGATTCCCCCTATGAATACTGGGATGAAGAGAAGATGGAGGGGCGGGGACTTATATCCATGAAGCATGCGGCATGTCTTGCGGGCCTTGGTACATTAGGTAAGAATACTCTGCTATTAAATAAAGACTATGGAAACCGCCTGGTCGTGGGCTGTGTTCTCTCCGATCTGGATATTGAGCCGGATGAACCGGCGGTTTCTATCTGTCCGGACAATTGCCGGCTGTGTATTGAAAATTGCCCTCAGGGGGCTATTAAGTCAGGTTATGTGGAGCAGAAGCCATGCAGACTATTTAGCTATGGCAAGACAAAACGGGGCTTTGAAACAGTGGAATGTAATCGATGCAGAACTGTCTGTCCCATGGGTTTCGGAATCAGAAAAGGAAAGGAAAAAGTATGAAAAAAATAGACTGTCTGGGCGAGATCTGCCCGGTACCAGTAATGAAACTACAGGCAGTTATGGATTCTATACAAAAAGGCGAAGATTATCTGCTGGTTACAGATCACAGCTGCACCATTTCCAATCTGGAATCCTTTTGCAAAGCCAATAAATTAAGTTACCAGTTGGATGAGGTAATGAACGGCGTATGGGAGATTACCATAACAGCTGGCAGATAGTGCCCGGGCAATCCGGATATCATACAGGTATCCTGCAACAAAAAAACAAATCCTTGTAAAGCTAAAATATAGGCTTTATAAGGATTTTTTTTGATTTATTTTATATATTTAATTCCTGGTCGAACCGTCATCAATAATTCCTCAAAATTCTTGATATTTATTTTGGAATAAATATTGTTCAAATGTTTTTTTAATGTGTTTCCTGAAATAAAAAGCCGTTCTGCCAGATCTTTTCGTGTGACACCATCACAGATGAGCTGCACAATTTCAAATTCCCGGTCTGTCAGATGATAGGTTGACTTATATAAACTTTTGCTCTGATCAAAAGAACTTCTCTGGATCCCCTTTGGGAAAATATCTTTGAAACGCAGGCAGAGATGATGGTTGATGGTCTTAAGAATTGCCATCTCACGGTCAGAAAAATTGCCTTCTTCTTTTGAACGATAGAGACAGATATTACCGTAGCTGTAGTTATCGGCCACGATGTTGGATACGGCACCATAATATGCGTTAATTGGTTCCAGCCATTCCTTCATAAAGATGGATTCAGCCATGTACTTTTCGACCACTATGTCCGATTCACGGAAGGTCATCTCCTTGGGTGACACACTGTACCATAGGATGAAATCGTAATTAATATATTGTGTGCGGTAAAGCTCGATATGAGCAGGAGGGATATCCTTACTCTGATATGAGAAAAATTCAATGTTTTTATTATCGTCACTAATCAGACAACTGAATGAATGGGAATAAGGGATGATTTCCTTCAATTTCTCAATAATCTGACTTAAATCAGGGTATGGCTGGGTGGTATAAATGGATGCCGTAATTTCGTTGATAATACCCCAGTCTTCCGTTGAAATCATTGTTGATTCTGCCTCTTTATTTGTATTCATAGCATTTTCTCCTTGTTCATTATTATACAATGGGCGGTATAGAAAAGCAATGAATACTATGAGTTCTATAAGGTTCTAGAAGGTAGTATGGGGTTACATCTGAGGGATTAATAACAGATATGCATTAGTGGGGTAATTGAAGGTTATGAAATGAGGCGTATATAATGAGCTCACAATAAATGATTTGGAACTGTCAAAGGAGGAAAAGTGATGGCAAGAAGAATTGAAGGTTCAACTCCTAAAGCTGATGGATACAGAATGCCTGCAGAATTTGAAGAGCAGGAATGTATCTGGATACTTTGGCCATGGCGTAATGATAATTACAGACTTGGAGCAAAACCGGCACAGGCAGCTTACGTTGATGTGGCGAGAGCCATTAGTGAATTTGAAATGGTAAATATGCTTGTTCCACCAATCCAGTATGAGAACGCATTGGCTCGTATTGCCCCAATTAACAACGGAAATATCAATATCATTGAGATGACAAATGATGACGCCTGGATTCGTGATACAGGTCCTACATTTCTGGTAAATGATAAGGGTGGTATTCGTGCAGTAGACTGGGGATTCAATGCATATGGCGGTTTAATGGACGGATTGTATTTCCCATGGCATGAAGATGAGCTGATTGCCCGTAAAGTCTGTGAAATTGCAAATGTGGATTCTTATAAACCCAAGAATACAGTAGTTGAGGAGAAAGACTTTATCCTGGAAGGCGGATCCATTCATGTTGATGGAGAGGGAACCTGCATTGTAACAGAGATGTGTCTCTTACATGAATCACGGAATCCAGAGATGAGTAAGGCGCAGATTGAAGAGAAATTAAAAGAGTATTTGAATGTAGAAAAGGTTCTATGGGTAAAAGATGGGATTGATCCATACGAGACAAATGGCCATATTGACGATGTCGCCTGTTTCGTCCGTCCAGGTGAGGTTATGTGTATTTACACAGACGACGAAAATCACCCATTCTATCAAGAAGCACAGGCAGCTTATCATTTTCTTTCCGGGCAGACCGATGCAAAAGGACGGAAGCTCAAAGTGCACAAATTATGTGTAACAAAGGAACCATGTTATTTGAAAGATGCAGACACCATTGACTTTTCAGAAGGTGCAATCCCACGTGTAGAGGGAGAAATATCCATTGCTTCTTATTTGAATTATCTGATTGTAAATGGCGCAGTCATTCTTCCACAGTATGGAGATGAGAATGATGCACTGGCAATGGAGCAGGTTCAGGCAGCATTCCCGGACCGTAAGGTGGTAGGAGTACTCACATCAGAAATCGCATATGGCGGTGGAAATATTCACTGTATTACACAGCAGCAGCCAAAAGCAAAATGATTTTATTAAGGAGAATATAATTATGTACGCAAACGGAGTAAGACATTTTATCAACATTCAGGACTATTCTAAAAAAGAAATTATGGAGATTGTGAACCTTTCCATTGAAATCAAAAAATGCATCAAAGCAGGATACTATCCCCCATTATTAAAAGGAAAAACACTTGGAATGATCTTTCAGCAGTCATCAACAAGAACAAGAGTATCCTTTGAAACCGCTATGCAGCAGCTTGGCGGACATGCTCAATATCTGGGACCTGGCATGATTCAGCTTGGCGGTCATGAGACAATCGGCGATACAGGAAAAGTTCTTTCCCAGTTAATTGATATTGTTATGGCACGTGTGGTTGACCATAAGACAATCGTTGAGCTTGGAAATGCCTGTACGATTCCAGTATTAAACGGAATGTCAGACTATAGCCATCCAACACAGGCGATTGCTGATGTTATCACAATGGTTGAGCACCTTCCCCAGGGTAAGAAAATTGAAGATATGAAAGTTGTTTATGTTGGTGACGGAACACAGACAGCCGCTTCTCTAGCTACAATCTGTACAAAGATAGGTATGACATTTGTACACCTTGGTCCGAAGGCATACTGGCTGGAGCACAGCCCATCGGCAGATGCGCTTCCACATATTCTTGAAAACTGCAAAGAATCTGGTGCAACCTTCCTTGCAACAGAGGACAAAGCTGCTTTAGCAGGAACCGATGTTATTTACACAGACGTATGGTATGGTCTGTATGAAAATGAAACTCCAAAGGATGTTCGTGTTTCAATCTTTGGTAAATATCAGGTTAACCGTGAACTTATGGCACAGGGAAATATCGGATGCAAGTTTATGCATCCACTTCCAGCAACAAGAAACGAAGATGTTACAGATGAAGTTCTTGATTCAGATTCTTCCCTTTGCTGGCTGGAAGCTGGAAACAGACTGACAGCAATGAGAGGTCTTCTTGTATATCTGACACAGTACATGAGAAAGCAGGCTCCAACAGAACTTTCAATCGCTGCCGCAAAAGAGTCCTTAGTGAAATTTATGGCTGACAGCGAAATCGAATAATTAAAACAGATATATTAGAATATTGAAAAGTTTATTGGAAGATCCCGGAATTTCACAATTCCGGGAAATCCTTTTTAGGAGATTATTTCTGATTGAGAGGGAAAGCAGAATGTCAAAAATTGTAATTGCATTAGGAGGAAATGCGCTTCAGTCAAAGAATAGCGCACCGACCGCAGAGGGACAGCTGGAAGTTGTTCGTAAAACATGTGAGTCATTGGCACAGATTTGTGCAGATGGACACGAAATTGCAATTGTGCACGGAAACGGGCCACAGGTAGGGCGAATTCTTCTTGCATCTGAAACTGCAAAAGATGTCACACCTGCAATGCCGTTTGATGTATGCGGTGCTATGTCACAAGGATACATTGGATATCAAATCCAACAGGCACTACGCTATGCACTAAGGCTTAAAAATATCAATTGTCCGGTACTTACAGTTGCAACACAGATGGTAGTAGACAAAGATGATCCTGGATTTAAAAATCCTACAAAACCAATAGGAGCTTTCTATACAGAAGAAGAGGCGAAAGAATTAGAAAAAACAAAAGGCTACACCATGAAAGAGGATGCAGGACGTGGCTGGAGACGGGTAGTAGCATCCCCAATACCAAAGAAAATCGTAGAAATTGACGCTATAAAAAAACTTTGGGATTCTTCAGTCGTGATTTCATGCGGTGGCGGCGGAATTCCTATTGTAGAAAATATGGATGGAAATCTTGAGGGGGTTGCAGCAGTCATCGATAAAGATTTTGCGGCAGAATTGTTATCGGAGGAGGTAGAGGCTGATATTCTTATGATTCTTACAGAAGTAGATAAGGTGGCAGTCAATTGGGGAAAAGAAAACCAGGAAAGCATTCCATCTATGAGCTTAAAGAAAGCAACTCAGTACATCGAAGAGGGGCAGTTTGCACCAGGAAGTATGCTTCCTAAAGTTGAAGCAGCAATGAAATTTGTTCGTGCATATCCACAGAAGAAGGCAATTATCACAAGCCTTGAGCATGCAATTGATGCATTGAATGGAGAGACGGGAACAGTTATTACATTTGCCTAGATTGTAATTAGGGGGAGTAGGAAAGGCACATTGAGAAAGATTGGGGAAAATACATATGGAAAGAGAAAAAACGCTGACGTTGGTTGACATGATCGGTATGACATTATCCGCTTTTGTCTCCATGGAGCTGATTGCATCAATGGCAAAAATTGGACCATCTGTCATAATATCATTTATTATTTTAGGCGGCTCCTATTTGTACACACACTGTGTGCTTTGTGCGGAACTTGGAAGTACCTACCCGGAGCAGGGCGGTATTTATTCCTGGGTGAAAAAAGCATTGGGGCCAAAGTGGGCAGGAAGAACAAACTGGTGGTATTGGGTAAACTGTGTCGGGTTTGTTCCATCGGTTATGATTCCGTTTGTTGCAATTTTTAAGCAGTTATTCTGGCCGGACATGACACTCACAATGACAATCCTTTTAAGTGTGGCAGGAACCTGGCTGATTGTGCTATTTAATATTATTCCTCTTAAGGATTCCAAGCATTTAAATAACATTGGTACAGTAGCAAAAATATTATTCTGTCTGTCCTTAATCGCTGGAGGTATTTACTATGCGGTAAAAGGAAATGCAGTTGTATCCTTTAATTCCGTCACTATGGTACCGAAATTTGATTTGACACTGGTTGCTTTGATTCCGGTATTTGTATATGGTCTTACAGGAATGGATGCCGTAGGATGTGCGTCAGAAGAAATGAAGAATCCAAAGAAAGATATGCCAAAGGCATTGATTATCTCCTCACTTATATCAGTTGGGCTTTATATATTTTCTACAATGGCAGTAGAATTCATTCTTCCAGCAGATGCAATTGATGGAACAACAGGTTTGATCGATGCAATCATGGTCATCTATGGAGGCAGCAGAATATTTGTAATTGTCATCGCAATCTGTCTTGCACTCTTATTTTTCAGCAACGCATTTGCATGGCCATTGGCGGCAAACAAAGTTATTCTTGAGGCAGCAGAAGCTGGAGAATTTCCAAAAGTATTTGCGGTTAAGAATAAATATGGTTCACCTGTTGGGGCTTCCGTCACTTTAGGAATAGCAGCCACAGCATTGATCGTGTTCTATGGAATGATTGCAACATCAAATGAGGGATTATTCTGGTCAATTCTTGCATTTACAGGAGTTGTTTACCTGGCACCTTATGTTTTGCTGTCTCTTGCATTTATTAAACTGCGTAAATCAGATCCAGATAAAGAAAGACCATTTAAGGTACCGGGAAGTAAGTTTGCCATTGCATGTGCAGTCTACCATATGCTTATTTTAATCGGATCTTGCATATCATTCCTCTTTCCCCAGGGGGGTGGAATGATTGGTACAGTTGTTATTCTGGTAAGTTTGATTATTACGCAAATTGTGGGTGAGATTATGATTGCAAGGTCAATGAATACAAAATAAGTTACTTAACGAAAAGATTAGCAAATTGTATCTTTTAATATTTTTTCAATATATTTTATGAGCTTTGCCGATTCAGGAGAAGCAGGAACATCACCAGAACGTTTGATGGAGTAGTAATCATTCTCAAACTCCAGCCCGGGACATTCAATGATGTGAAGCTGCTTATGGTAAAGCTCTTTTTTTATTGCCATATAGGGCAAAAAGGCCAGACCGAAGCCGTTAATTGCCGACAGCTTAATGGATTCCGTGGATTCCAGTGTGTAGGGAATATGAAGTCTTCCGATCTGAATTCCGCTTTTTACCAACGATTTGTCAAGAAGCTGCCTGGTTTTCTGGTTCTTTACAAGCATCAGCAGAGGATAATGATAAAGTTCCTCAGAGGACAGCTGATCTGGAACCTCCATCTTTTCTCCGGCAACCAGACAAAACCGGTCGGTAAATACCTTTTTAGAGGAAAGATTTTTATCCTTTGGTTTGCCGATGATAATCCCCATATCTGCCTGACCTTTTGTTATTTTTTCTTCAATGTTCTGGCTGGACATGACCTCCATCTGAAGGGTATATTGGGGATAATTGTTCTTTACATGATAAAGGGTACAGGGCAGGGCATAGGAATAGACACAGGGGTTGGCCATAATATGTATGGTTTTATTCTGGTTTTGAGAGTTGGAGATATCAAGAAACATTCGGTCATAAGAAGATGTAATTTCCGTGGCATAATGGGATACGATTTTACCTGTATCCGTAGGAACAACCCCGTTATAATTGCGCTCAAAAAGCCGGGTCCCGATTTCTAACTCCATGGCACGAAGCTGCTGACTTAGTGCAGACTGGCTGATGTTCATTAATTCTGCAGCCTTTGAGATACTTCCTGTTTCCACTATTTTAATAAACATCTTCAGATTTAGAACGTTCATAAGAATCCCCCTTCTTAAAACTGTTAACTGTTAAAATTCTGTACGTTTCCCCTTGGCCAATTATAACAAATATACGGCATTATGACTAGTGGCAAGATTTGTTTGGGTATAAGGATATCTTATACCATATAAAAATCTTGATTAACAGCTTTTCATTTATTATGATATAATTTAACAGTAAAGATTGTTATATAATTATCAATGTAGAAGGGAGGATTCAAGTGTCAGAGACTAATTCAAGTACTGAAACAGAAACACAAAGAGTGCGTAAGCCAAGAAAGCCCAAAAAGAGTCAGATTCCATTTGCTCTGTTGCTTACTGCACTGATTATCGCTTTTGGATTCTATTTGGGGCAGGGGAGTAATAAGCTTCCGGTTTACTGGATCTTTGGTATCGCATTTGGCTATATTCTGCAGCGTTCCAGATTCTGTTTTACGGCAGCGTTTCGTGATCCCTGCATAACAGGGAGCACGTCAGTAACAAGAGCTGTCCTGGTGGCAGTAGCTGTATCCAGCGTGGGATTTGTGGCAATTAAGTATGCCAGCGCCATGGGAGGCGCAGATACCAATTTAAACATGGCGGGGGTATCTCCCATCGGGCTTCCCTTAATGCTTGGGGCCGTTTTGTTTGGAATCGGCATGGTAATTGCAGGAGGCTGTGCTTCCGGAACATTAATGCGTGTAGGAGAGGGCTTCCTTATGCAAATGCTGTCACTGGTATTTTTTATCGCAGGTTCCGTCTGGGGTGCTCATGACATGGGATTCTGGGGTAAATTAAATGCCAATGCTCCGAAAGTGTTTTTACCTGACGTGTTTGGCTGGTTTGGAGCAATCGTTGTTCAGGGACTGATTATTGTATTGCTCTACATAGCTGCTGTGAAATGGCAGCAGAAGAAAATGGGAAGTATTGAATAAATTATATCGTTTAAAGGAGATAAAAAAATGGCTGAATTTACACTGGATTGTTTAGGCGAGGCTTGTCCTGTACCGTTAATGAAAACAGAAAAAAAGATGAGTGAGTTATCTGTAGGAGATGTGCTGGTTGTTTCCATCGACCACAGCTGTGCAATGAAGAACGTTCCTGAATGGGCTAGAAAACAGGGACACAATGTTGAAATTGAAGAAGTAGATGACGGTGAATGGGAAATCGTTATTGAGAAAGCAAAATAAAACCGCTTTGAAAGTAGGTGAATGAATTGAAAGAGTTTTTTATTAAACTGGGTGATCATCCGATTTACAAAAAACTGTTAAAGGAACCTTTAACCTATGTGGCGGGAGCTGTTTTACTTTCCGTTTTCCAGATTGCTCATTTCACAGTATTTCAAAAAGGCTGGGGAGTAACCAGTACATTTGCTGTCTGGGGAACCTGGGTTTATAACGCATTGGGCGGAGATGCTGGCAGCTGGGCCTATTATGCATCAGAAAAGATGCAGCAGGAGCTTCATACCAGCTTTCTGGCAGACGGCGGCTCCATCCGAAATCTTGGCATCATCTTCGGAGCATTGGCGGCGACCTTATTTGCATCACAGTTTAAAATAAAGAAGATTAAAACCCTGCGTCAGGTAGTGGCAGCGATCCTGGGCGGTCTGCTTATGGGATACGGAGCAAGACTTGCAAACGGTTGTAACATCGGAGCTTTATTTACCGCAATTGCATCGTTTTCCTTATCCGGCTGGGTATTTGGAGCGTTCCTTCTGGTGGGAGCATTTATCGGAAGCAAATTACTGGCAAAATATTTTATGTAATGGATGGAGCAATCAGAAATGATTGCTCCAATCCTTTAGAAAGGATCTTATTACCATGGAAAAGAAGACAATACAGTATGATGTAGTCATCATTGGCGGCGGTGCAGCCGGTTTAACTGCCGGTATTTATTGCGGCAGGGCAAAATTAAAGACACTGATTATTGAAAAGACTCTGGTGGGAGGACTGGCAACGTATACCAATGAGATTGAAAACTATCCTGGTTTCCCGGAAGGAGCCACCGGTCTTGGACTGATGGATCTGTTTCATAAACAGGCTAAAAAATTTGGAGTGGACTTTAAATTAACCGATGTAAGAAGCGTATCTCTTGAGGGAGATATAAAAAAAGTGGAAACCTTCCGCAATATTTTTGAGGCAAAGGCAGTGGTTATTGCAAGTGGCGGAAAGCCCCGTCTGACTGGTGCAAAGAATGAGGAACTGTATCTTTATGACAAAGGGATCTCTTTCTGTGCTACCTGTGATGCAGCAGCCAACACCGGAAAAACCGTTATGGTAATCGGCAGCGGAGATGCAGCCATCGAAGAGGGGATGTTTTTAACAAAATTTGCTGATAAGGTGATTGTTTCCGTCATGCATGAGAACGGAAAGATGGACTGCAATGAAATAGCAAAGGCTCAGGCACTTGCCAATCCCAAAATGGAATTTATGTGGAATACAGTTGTGGACAGCTTTGAGGGAGAGGAAAGACTTGGCACGGTTGTCTTAAAAAATGTAAAGACGGAAGAAACCATTCCTGTTACCGTTGACAGCTGCTTTTTATTTATCGGCTATCTGCCCAATACCGAGATATTTAAGGGAATGCTGGATATGAACCGCGGTGGTTATTTAATAACCAATGAGCGGATGGAAACCAATATACCCGGAGTTTATGCGGTAGGTGATGTCCGGGATAAATTCTTAAAGCAGGTTGCAACAGCAGTGGGAGACGGAGCTGTAGCAGGATATGGAGCAGAAAAATACCTTTCTGAGTGTGAGATATTTGAGCAGCAGATTATGAATGAAGGAAAGCCTTCTCTGGTCTATATCTACAATGCAGTTGATGCAGATTCCAGAGAGCTTTTATCTGTATTCAAAGAATTTGAGCAGAGCCACAGTGATATACGGGTATCCTGTATTGACATCTATAAATCGGACGGACTTGCAAAGCGCCTTGGTATTTCAAATGGTCCATGCGCAGTGTGGATTAAGGATTGTAAGATACAGGAGAAGATTGACAGCAAAATTACAAAGGAACAGATTGAGCGTATTTGTAAATAGGCTAATAAATTCATAAGTATGATCCCCGGTCAGGTGCTATCTGGTGCCTGTCAGGGGATTTTCTGGTTTATCCCACGGTATATGTGAGTTAGTCACGGATAATAATAAAATAGGTTTTATAATAAAAATAAGCTTCATAAATATCTGGAACTATTAGAGGAGATGAAAATATGTTTGAATTTTTAAAAAAAAGCACCGGGAAAGTAATTCATGTAAATGATCTGGACCCGCTTATTGGCAATATTGAACTAATTGATATTCGGGAACCTTTTGAATTTAAAAGCGGAACCATGAGAACAGCAAAAAATATCCCTATGGGTAATTTAATGAATAACCCGGAAAAATATTTAATAAAGGACAAAACCTACTATATTATGTGCCAGTCCGGTGCAAGGAGCAAACGTACCTGCAGTTCTCTTTTGAAAAAGGGATTTGATGTAGTAAATGTGGCGGGCGGAATGGGCTCCTATGTTGGTACAAAGAGAAAATAAAAATGTCAGCTTCCGGTTCCATTTTCAGGGCTTCTGAAATGGAACCGGATTTTTTTGCATGTCTTAAGAAAAATGCCTTCTGTTAATCCCTTTGAAAGCATCATATAATGAAAATAAGTTTCATAGTTTTCCACTCATATTGAAACTATAATACAAACCCGCTAGAATGAGATTCAATACAACTGCAAAGCGCATGGAATCCCTTCAGGCTTTTTAGAAAGGAACAGAGAATGAAAGGTCTTCTTGTAAGAATTGATGACTATGTTCAAAATGCCGGAGAGGCAGAAAAACAACTGATAAGCCGGCTTCAGAGAAATCCGGAATCTGTGTTAAGAAAGACCATTAAGGAGATTGCAAAAGAAACCTATACTTCCCCCGCTACCATTGTCCGGCTGTGTAAAAAGCTGGGCTGCAAAGGTTATAAGGACTTTCAAAGTACGCTTGCCTACGAGGTGGCTTTATTTCGGGAAAGCAGGGATATCGCATTTCAGAAGATTACCCAGAAGGACACGGTGGAAGACATTATCTACAAGGTAACAAAGAAAAACATCGAATCAATGGAAACCACAAGAAAGCTTCTGGAACCTAAGACAATCACTTCCTGTGTGAAACTTTTGGAAACCAGCAGAACCGTTTCCCTGTTTGGACTTGGCACCTCCCTTCTGGTGGCAAGGGATTTATATCTTAAGCTTTTAAGGGCAGATGTGATCTGCAATTTATGTGATGACTGGCATGCCCAGTTTTTAACAGCAAGAAATTTACGAGCCGGAGATGTGGCAATTGTCATCAGTTATTCCGGTCTGACAGAAGAGATGCTTCAGTGCGCCAAAGAAGCTAAGGCTAACGGTGCAAAGGTTATAGCCATTACAAGAGCGGTAGAGTCAAAGCTTGCGGCAGAAGCAGATTACGTTTTGCCTGTAGCTGCGACGGAGCTCATTCACAGAAGTGGAGCCATGTCTTCCAGAATATCACAGCTGAATGTGGTGGATGTGCTGTTTACTGCTTACGTAAATCGGAATTACGAGTTCTGCATGAACCAGTTTGGCAGAACCCATATACAGAAGGACGGAGGAACATAAAAGATGATTGATTTATCAAAACTGACAACGGAGTCAAGAAATCCGGATACGATGGGGTTAGACGAGATGACTCCCACTGAAATTGCCCGGATTATGAACCAGGAGGATGGCGCTGTTATTAAGGCAATCGGGGAAGTAATCCCGCAGATCGCACAGGCAATTGAATGGGCGACGGAAAGCCTGAAATCAGGAGGCAGAATCATCTATGTGGGAGCGGGAACATCAGGCCGCCTGGGAGTACTTGATGCAGTGGAATGTCCTCCTACTTTTGGTGTACCGCCACAGATGGTTGTGGGTCTGATTGCAGGAGGTGAGAAGGCATTTGTGGAGGCAGTGGAAGGCGCGGAAGACAGTGAAACCCTGTGCAAAGAGGAATTAAAATCCATCTGGCTGACGAAAGAAGATATCGTAATTGGTCTGGCTGCCTCCGGCAGAACGCCTTATGTAATTCATGGACTCCGGTATGCACGTTCCATTGGCTGTAAAACCGTAGCCATTTCATGCAACAGGAATTCTGACATTGGAAAGGAAGCAATGTTAGCCATTGAACCGGTCACCGGACCGGAGGTACTTACGGGCTCCACCAGATTGAAGGCAGGTACTGCTCAGAAAATGGTTTTAAACATGATATCAACCGGAAGTATGATCGGAATCGGGAAAGTCTATCAGAATTTAATGGTGGATGTCAGACAGAGCAATGAAAAGCTGGTAGTGAGATCACAAAATATCGTGATGACTGCAACCGGGTGCGAGAGAGCGGAAGCAAAAGAGGTACTGGAACAGGCAGACGGTCATGTGAAAACAGCAGTGATTATGATTTTGTCTGATTGTGGTGCCAGCGAAGCGAGAGAAAAGCTGTTAAAAGCTGGCGGGAATGTCCGTCAGGCTTTGAAATAGAATAAGAAAGGGGGCTTTGGTTTACCAGCTAAGCCGGAACTATAAAATTATCATTAAAGGAGGAGAACAATGGATTACAAGCAAGTCAGTGAAGAACTGTTATCACTGTTGGGAGGAAAAACCAACATTACATCCAATGCTGCATGTATGACAAGGCTTCGCATTGGGGTGAAAGATTTATCAAAAGTGGACTTAGAGCAGTTAAAGAAGGTGGAAGGAGTCCTTGGCGTAGTAGAAAGCAATACCCTTCAGATCGTATTTGGTCCTGGCAAGGTAAACAAAGTGTTAGAAGAATTTTATAAACTTACAGGACTTCCCAAAGGTCAGGCAGATGATGGGGAAAATGGTGCAGATATTAATACAGTTACAAGAGAAAACAAAGAACTGCAAAAGGCAAAATACGACAAGCCAGTCCAGCGATTCTTAAAGAAGATTGCCAATATTTTCGTGGCACTTTTACCGGGAATTATCGCAGCAGGTTTAATTAACGGTATCTGCAATGTTATCAATGTTTCTACACACGGTGCGCTGGCAGGAGTCTGGTGGTTCGCCTGCATCAGAACCATGGGCTGGGCTTTGTTTGCCTACCTACCTATTCTGGTCGGTTACAATGCAGCAAGAGAGTTTGGAGGATCAGGAGCACTGGGCGCCATTGCAGGAGCTATGTCCATAGCCAATGCAGGCATGCCGCTTCTTGCAACCATTAATGAAAAGCAGATTCTTCTGCCGATTACCAACGCCCCGTTTAACCCTGCTTCCGGAGGTCTTTTGGCAGCGTTAATTGCGGGTATGTTCTTTGCAGAACTGGAGAAACGGATCAGAAAGCACATGCCGGATTTAATCGATACCTTTATCAGTCCTCTTCTGGTACTGATCATCGGCGGAATTGTTGCTTTGTTAGTTATTCAGCCTCTGGGAGCCGGACTGACCAAGGTGATCTTTGCAGTATTAAGCTTTGCATATGAGAAAATGGGAGTTGTAGGCGGTTATATTCTTTCTGCGGGCTTCCTGCCTCTGGTAGCAGTTGGACTCCATCAGGCACTGACGCCCATTCATGCCATGTTAAATGACCCGGCTGGTGCCACAGGCGGAATCAATTATCTGCTTCCGATCTTAATGATGGCAGGCGGCGGCCAGGTTGGAGCCGGAATTGCTCTTTATGTGAAAACAAAAAATAAGAAATTAAAAAGATACATAAGAGACTCCATACCAGTAGGAATTCTTGGAATCGGAGAACCGATGATGTACGCAGTTACCCTGCCTCTTGGCAGATCATTCTTAACTGCCTGTATCGGCAGCGGCTTCGGAGGAGCGCTGGCAGCTCTCCTTCATCTAGGAACTGTTTCCCAGGGTGTTTCCGGTCTGTTCGGGCTTCTCATTGTAAAACCAGGTCAGCAGCTGTCCTTTATACTGGCAATGCTGGTAGCTTACGCAGGCGGATTTTTAGTAACTTACTTCTTTGGCGTAGATGAAAACAGAATCAATGAGGTATACGGAGAGGAATAATGAAAACTGGAATTTCCATTTACTTCTCCAGTGGAATGGAGAAGAATGAGGCGCTGATTAAAAAGGCGGTAAAAAACGGAGTCACCTATGCATTTACCTCTCTTCACATACCGGAAGAGACAGGGGTGGATTATAGCAGGAGTATCAGGCAGCTTTTAGACTGCTGCAGGAAAGAAAAATTAAACCTGATTGCAGATGTTGGGCCGGAAACCTATGAAAAGCTGGGTGTTGCCAGCATGGAAGAATTAAAATCTTTAGGAATTACCCATGTTAGGCTGGATTATGGCTTTTCCCCCAGGGAAGTAGTTGAAATCTCCAAACACTTTTATGTTGTTTTTAATGCCTCCACCATTATGGAGGAGGAACTTTTGGAATGGAAGCAGTGTGGGGCAGATTTTACTAAATTTGCAGCCTGCCATAACTTTTATCCAAAACAGTTTACCGCCTTGTCCTTAAAACAGGTGAGAGAAATCAACAACCGATTAAAGTATCTGGGATTTACAACCATGGCATTTGTGCCGGGTAACTTAACGCTCAGGGGGCCGCTTTTTGAAGGATTACCAACCGTGGAAAACCACAGAAGCCGTATGGATGAGGTGGCTTATAACATGCTGGAGCTTTCCATGGAGGGAGGCTGTGATGTGGTGCTGGTTGGAGATGTGGACATCAGAGAGAAGGACTGGGAAGCGGTGAAATGCATCAGCCAGGGTTATGTGGAGCTGAGGGCTGACTTATTACCAGGTTATGAATTTGTAAGAGATCAGATTCATCATGACAGGCCCGATTCCAGTGAATATCTGTTCCGCTCCCAGGAATCCAGATTGTATCAGCAGGTGATTGAAGCGGAAGAAAGAGAAGACGGGATGCTGATCAGAAAAGCAGGAAGCATCTCCATATCCAATAAAAAATATTTAAGGTATATGGGGGAGCTTGAAATTGCCCGTGTGGATCTTCCCATGGATGAACGTTTGAATGTAATTGGGCAGATAAAGGAAAAGGATTTAAAATTTCTAACCTACGTTCAGAAAGGCTTTGGAGTAAAGCTGATGTTGGATTAAGGAATCTCATAAATAATCAGACCGGAGAAAATGACACTGGCTGTCTTTTCTCCGGCATTTTTTAATTAAAAATCTCTATTTTATCAACTGAGCAATACTACATACCAAACTTATGGGTATGGTTATAAGGAGAGTCCTCTAACAGTGAAACATAGGCTTTATCCCTTTTGCGCTTTAATGATTCTATGATTCTGAGTCAGTGGTTGCGGTATGATTACCACGAGTTTTTTCAGGCATAGCTGCCTTAATGGCATCAGCCTCTGTTTGTGTGATAATACCCTTGTTCACCATATCCGTAAACAGATCAATCCTTTCTTTCTTGTTATTCGAAGAAAAATATTCCTGTTTTTCTGTTTCGGTCATAGCTTCCACTTTGGCTCTCTCGGCTTTTCTTTCGGATTCAAGATTGTTTAAATAAGCTGTAATCTTATCAGATGCATCCTGGTCTATGGTTCCGGCAGCTACAAGACTGGCAAGGTTGTTTTCAAGGTTGCCGTATCCGGATCGGGAGCCTCGCTTTCCTTCTCCATCTTCCTTCTTGCGTTCCGGCATAGCTGCCTTCATTGCATCAGCCTGGGTCTGGGTAATGATTCCCTCACTCACTAAATTTGAGAATATATTACCTTTCTTTTTTCCCTTATTTGCAGAGAAGTATTCTTTTCTTTCCTCCTTTGTCATAGCATCCGTCTTTGCTTTTTCCTCTTCCCGGATTGCTTCCTGGGCTTTCAAATAAGCAATCACCTTATCGGCAGTTGCCTGATCCAAGGTTCCGTTTGCTACAAAGCTTTCCAGACTGCTCTGGTCTAATCCAAAGCCGCCCTTATGATCACGCCTGCCATCTTTTGTTTCGGCTGCTTTTGAATCCGTCTGTGAAGAATCTGCAGATGATGCAGTCGTCTCTGCATATACGATAGCGCTGCTACCAATTGTTATAGATGCTAATGCAAAGGCTAATAATGAATAATTTCTAATGTTTTTCCTCATATAATCATCTCCTTACATATAATAGTCAACAGTTGCTTTTACTTATTCAGATACTACCTCCTTTCGTGTACTCTTCTCATATCATACCCGGTAAATTTGACGGACTTATGTTCGCAATCTGTTTTTTATCTGAATTTTTAAGGTATCTTCCTGTCTTTTATATTTCAGGTAAAAATTTCAGTTTATTTTCAGGTGGAAGACAAAATAACATCATTTCTATGTTATATAATAAATGGATGTTGTTGGAATGAGGAGTTTAATTATGGCAAAATTATTACTATGTGACGATGAGGCTGCGCTGCGTGCTGTCCTTAAACGTTATGCAATTTTTGAAAATTATGATGTGGTGGAGGCAGCAAATGGTATGGAAGCAATTTTACTGTGCCAAAAGGAGTCCTTTGATATTATTATTATGGATGTTATGATGCCAGTGATGGACGGCTTTTCTGCCGTGAAAGAAATACGTAAAACATGCAAGACCCCAGTCCTCATGCTTTCTGCAAGGGGCGAGGAATATGATAAGATACTTGGCTTTGAACTGGGAATCGACGATTATGTGGTAAAACCTTTTTCTTCAAAAGAAATTATGCTGCGTGTAAACGCTATTTTACGCCGCACCTTAATAAGCACTGCCACTGTACTTGAGGATATGAACCATATTATATATGAAAAGGAAGGACTTCGGGTTGATATCACTGCCTACAAGGTATTTATTGATGGTAATCTGGCAGAGATGGCTGCTAAGGAATATGATCTTCTCTTCTTTCTCATACACAATAAAAATATTGCTGTTCCAAGGGAGAGGATTCTGTCAAAAGTATGGGGGTATGATTACTTTGGTGATGACCGAACTTTGGACACTCATGTGAAATTATTGAGAAAATCTCTTGGTCCTTACGCCAAATTTATTACTACCTTGAGGGGATATGGGTACCGGTTTGATGGATAAGATAAAATTACAATGGAGAATGTTTGCGTTTTTGCTGGGTTTTTGTACGCTTCTACTGGTAGTGCTTTGGTTGATGCAAACTGTTTTATTAAACAGCATGTACAAAATGGTCCGAAGATTAGAAATGAAACAAGCAATAGAAACGGTGGAACGAAGTATCAACAGCCCTGATCTACAAAACGTACTTGTTACACTGAAGGATACAAAAGAAATTACCGTATCCCTTGCCGATGAGAAAACTCCATGGCCAAAGAGAAGACCTAATAGTAAGCATAAAATGGAAATAACTCAGGTGAGAAGTTTTACCCTGGAAGACGGGAAGACCATAACGTTGATGTTTAATGCAGTAATCACCCCTGTAAATGCAACTCTGACTACCCTGAAGCTGCAGCTTTATATCGTTACCGGTATCATGATCATTCTATCCGTGTTTCTTGCGCTGCTGATCGCAAAAAAGGTTTCAACCCCCATAGCTGAAACCAATAAGAGTGCAAAGGCACTGGCCTCCGGCAATTACAACGTCAGTTTTAAAGGCCATGGGTTCCTTGAAATTATGGAGCTTTCTGATACACTTAATACCGCAGCGGCAGAACTTCGCAAAACGGAAAATCTCCGGCGTGAATTAATGGCCAACATTTCCCATGATCTGCGGACTCCTCTTGCGCTAATTTACAGCTATGCCGAAGTGATGCATGATTTCCCTGATGAAATATCACAAGATCAGACTCAGATTATTATGGATGAAACGAAGCGGCTAAGCTCACTGGTCAATGACGTATTTGATGTATCACGACTGGAAACCGGGACTATGGAAATAAACAAAAGAACTTATTCCATCACCAAAAGCATAAGCCAGACCATTGAACGGATAGCAGAGCTTGTCCGAAAGGATGGGTATAAGCTTTCTTTTGATTACCAGGAAGAGGTCTATGTCAATGCTGATGAGATAAAAATTACACAAGCTTTTTATAATCTCCTGATTAATGCCATTCACTATAGCGTACTTGAAAAAGATATCGTGATACGCCAGATATCTCACAAAGGCTTTGTTCGGATCGAAATTGAAGACCACGGTTGCGGAATTGCTACTGAGGACCTTCCTTATATCTGGGACCGATATTATAAAGTAGATAAAGTTCATAAACGAGGGATCACAGGGAGTGGATTGGGGCTTTCCATTGTAAAAAAAATCATCCATCTCCACGGGGGTACCTGCGGTACAAAATCCAGTCAGAATAAGGGGAGTGTGTTCTGGTTTCAGTTAAAGTCAGGGTAGAAATCCATACAGGGCTGCATAATATCCACATAGGCATACCCCGGATACTCAATGGCTGCTTTCATAAGAGCCGTCAATTGCTTGGAATGGGCGTTTGCACCGGATTCGATAACGGAAATACTTCAGGTTTTGCCAGCTTAGTTTTAATATTAATGTGAAAATTTTCTCATTGGTTGACAAATGAGATTGTATGAGAGATACTAATAGTAATCTTAAAGTATTGATAAAAATAATTCAATTAGGAGGCATGTTATATGAAATTATTTAAATGTACTGTATGCGGCTATGTTCATGAGGGAGAGACCGCTCCGGAAGTTTGCCCGAAATGTAAAGTGGGAGCAGAGAAGTTTGAAGAACTCGGCGAAGAAGATGCTGAAAAAATATACCGTTCTGATCGTACCAACGCCATTCACATGGAAGTGATTACATTAGCTGAGAAGATAATCGCATTATGCAAGGAAGGAATTGAGGATAACTTAGATCCCAAATGTGTATCTGCATTCACTCAGGCCAAGGATGAAGCATGGGTTATTAAGCAGAGATCCAAAACAGAGCTTGCAGGTCATATGAAGTTAGGAAAATACTAGAAAACAGAAAATATTATTGACTATCTGGTATAATCCGTTATAATTATTTGTAAAGATACAAAGAAGTATTTGAATATGGACTGCTTCTTGTATAAGCTCATTAATATGGTTTGAGCGTCTCGACCAGGCGACCTTAAATTGCCCTAGGCTACATGAGCACAGACTGAACTGCCGCTTCACAGGAAGCAGTTGTTTTGTGTGTGTTTCGTGTGCCTGGGGCTTTTTTTATTCAATTGCCCGAAGAAATGCATGCAGACCAGCGGCAAAAACAGGTATGAAAAGGAGTAAGGAAAGGTATGAAAAAAACGATTCGCTTCTTTCTGAATGGAAAATTGAAAGAGATTTCAGTCAATGGGGAAACAACCGTATTGGAGCTTCTCCGCAGCCGGTTTCAGTTAAATGGAATCAAGGAAGGCTGCGGAGAGGGGGACTGCGGAGCATGCACGGTAGTAATTGGGGAGGTAAGAGAAGGAAAGGTACATTATAAGTCCGTTGCGGGCTGTTTGTATCTGGCAGCAAAGCTGGAGGGGAAACATCTTATAACCATTGAGGGGCTTGCACAAAAAGAAAAGCTTCACCCCATACAGGAAGCTGTTTTAAATGCACATGCGACCCAGTGTGGATTTTGTACACCTGGAGTAATTTTATCTATACTGGCTCTTTATCTGGAGAGACCCAATCCCGGAAAAGAAGAATTTCGCAGATATTTAGAGGGAAATCTCTGCCGGTGCACGGGATATGCTTCCATTCGGAAGGTGCCTGAATACTTAGAGGATTTAACCATTCATTCTGAAGAAATCCGCCCCGCTTATCTGGAGGAGACAGAAGAAAAACAGCTGGCTTTTGTCCATGAAGATATTTTTATTGATGATGGGGTTCATGCATATTATTCTCCTGTTTCAGAAGATAACCTGGAAGCTTTTATAAGAGACCATGAAGAGCTTGTTTCCGGACAGAATTTAAGATTTTTAAATGGCGGAAGCGATGTAGTAGTGGGAATCAAGAAAAGAAACCAGCATTACAGACTTCTTGTGGATATCAGCAGAATTTTATCTTTGCAAAATATTTCATGCAGGGATAATCAGCTGACCATTGGAGGCGGAGTTACATTGTCGGAAATTATTGATCAGGTAAATTCATTTTTCCCGCAGTTTTCCGATGCAGTTTCAGGCATGTGTTCAGAGCAGGTAAGATCGTCAGCTACCCTGGCAGGTAATCTTGTTAATGCTTCACCAGTAGCAGATACCGTTCCTCTTTTGATGGCTGTAAACGCGGTGGTACATTTAAAGGGCTGTGACGGAACAAGAAGCATTCCTGTCCGTGAATTTTATCATGGCTATAAACAGACAGAGAACAAATCAGACGAGTGGGTTGCTTCCATTACCATTCCAGTGGGTGAGTATGATTTTATCCACTTTGAAAAGGTCAGCAAGAGAAAAGAAGTGGACATATCCGCAGTTAATTCTGCCATAGCCTTACAGATATCAGAGGGTATGATTAAAAAAGCGTCCATGGCCTGTGGAGGTGTGGGTCCTACTACACTTTATATGCCAAAGACCTCTCATTACCTGGAGGGAAAGCCTATGACAGAGGAAACTTTTTTAGAGGCTTATGACATAATTAGCGGAGAGGCATCACCCATCGGCGATGTGAGAGGGAGTGCAGATTACCGGAAAGCTGTAATGGAAAATCTTTTAATGAAACATTATCTGGCTTATGAAAGCAGTCAGGAGGCAGATGGTCATGAAGAATGAACAGATGAGACAAAATAATCATTGGGGGCAGGCAGGAACCTCACCCTTACACGTAAGCGGGCGCGATCACGTAATGGGCCGTTCCCAGTTTATTGACGATATTCCAAAACCCGGAAACCTGCTATATGTAAAAGTCATGGTCAGCCCGGTTGCAAACGGACGGATTGTAAAACTGGATACACAAAAGGCCAGCGAGATGCCGGGAGTGGCTGCTGTTCTGACCGCAAAGGATATTCCGGGTGAGAACCAGATCGGTGGAATCATTAAAGATGAGGTATGTCTGGCTCAGGAACATGTACAGTTTGTGGGTGAACCTGTTGCAGTCATTGCTGCAGAAAGCATAAAGGAAGCGGAAGCAGCCATGGAACAGATCCTGTTTGAGGTTGAAGAAGAGACTCCTGTGCTGACTGTAAGGGAAGCCATAAAAAGGGATCAGTATGTGGGCCCTGTGCGGAAGATTGAACGTGGTGATGTGGAGTCTGTTTTTGCTGACTGCCCCTGTTATATGGAGGGTGTAATCAGAAATGAGGGACAGGAACATTTTTATCTGGAAACTCAGAGTGCCCTTGCCGTGCCGGAAGACAACGGCGGTATAACCCTGTATTCCTCTTCTCAGAATCCCAACGAGATTCAGAAGATGGCATCAGGAGTTCTGGGGCTGCCTCAAAATATGGTTACAGTAGATATTAAAAGACTGGGCGGAGGATTCGGAGGAAAGGAATCTCAGGCAACCTCCTGGGCCTGCCTTGCTGCTCTTACAGCCTGTCATACCGGGCGCCCTGCTCTGATTCGCCTGACCAGAGATGAGGATATGCTCTCAACCGGAAAGCGCCATGCATTTGAAAGCGATTACCGGGTGGCATTTGATAAAGAAGGAAAGATTCTTGCATATTCCGTAGAGCTTAATTCCAACTGTGGAGCGGTTGCCGATGTAAGCACTTCCGTTTTGGAACGGGCAATGCTCCATGCTGAAAACAGCTACCACATTGAAAATATTAAAATTATTGGAAGACCCTGTAAGACTAACTTACACCCGGCTACTGCATTCCGGGGATTTGGCGGACCTCAGGGAATTTTCGCAATTGAAAGTGTAATTGATAGAATTGCATATACCCTGGCACTGGATCCGTATGATGTGAGAATGAAGAACATGTATCACAAAGGGGATCTGGCTCCTTACGGGCAGGAAATCCATCATGGGGAAGACATCGAAAGAATTTTAGAAAAACTGAGAACAGACAGCCGGTGGGATGAACGGAAAAAAGAGATTGCTGCGTTCAATCAGAAAAACCGGTACGAGAAAAAAGGACTTGGGATCACCCCGGTGAAGTTTGGCATTTCCTTTACAGCAGCCCATTTAAATCAGGGAAGTGCCCTGATTCAGGTATATACAGATGGATCAGTTTCCGTTACCCACGGAGCCATCGAGATGGGTCAGGAAGTTAACACAAAGATCGCTCAGATTGCGGCAACTACCCTGGGGGTTCCCATTGGAACAATCAGAATAGAAAGCAATAATACCAAACGGGTTGCTAACACCTCGGCAACTGCAGCATCTTCCGGATGCGATCTAAATGGTCATGCGGTGGAGAATGCCGCACTTAAGATTCTTGGAAGGCTGAAAGAACTGGTATCAAAGCTATATCCCGGAGAAGATGGAGTTTTTGAAAACGGATATGTCTATGGGGTACATGAGGGGAAAACAGATTATGAGAATCCTCTTATTTCGTTTAAGGAGCTGGTACAAAAGGCATATGTTGAGCGGATTGATTTATGCGATCACGGATATTATGCAACTCCTGGCATCTATTTTGACAGGGAGAAAGGAGAAGGGCATCCATTTTTATACTATGTATTTGGAGCTGCAGTCACAGAAGTAACCGTTGATTTGCTTACCGGCCGAACCACCCTTGATTCAGCCCATATCCTTCATGACTGTGCAAGCAGTATTAACCCTATGGTAGATATCGGACAGATTCAGGGCGCTTTTATCCAGGGCGTGGGCTGGGTTACAACGGAAGAACTGGTGTATCAGGAGAAAGGAAGACTTTTAAGCAGTTCACCGGCTACCTATAAGATTCCAACCATTGGCGATATTCCGGAGGAATTTCATATTGAACTGATGGAAGGCTGCATGAATGAACTTGGCATTAAGCGGTCAAAGGCCATTGGAGAGCCGCCTTTTATCTATGGAGAATCCGTATTTTTTGCTATTACAGATGCGCTCTGCTCTCTGGGAAGTTATCCGGATGAATTAAGTATTCCGGCAACTCCGGAGAAAATCTGGAGAGTGATAGAGCGGAATAAAAAGTAGTGAGTGGGTATTGACACGGAGCAGGAGAAAAGCACCTTATTAGCTTTTCTCCTGCTCTTTTAGAATTCTTATAAATGCATGACAGCAGCTATGCTGGCAATTAGTAAGATTACGGATCCTGTTTTTTTTGTATAAATTCAAGAATAGTTTTTACCGCAATTTCCTGCTGTTCTTCTCCCGGGATACGAGCAATTCCATCCCCGTTCTGACTTCCATAACTTCCAAAGCCGGCGTGATTTCCGCCCTCTATGGGAATCACATTTACAGCTCCTTTTATTTTTTCCCGGTTCAATACGCCATCCATGGTCCCATATAGAACAAGTGCCTTTTGCGTGTCAATATCCCCATAAGGATAAGCCCCAAGAAGGATCAGTCCATTTAAGGAGTCAGGGTGGGATGCCATATAACTGCTTGCCATGGCTCCGCCCAGAGAATGTCCGCCAATGTACCAGTTTTTTATATCCGGAAACTCCTTTATGATTTTATCTGCGGCAGCGGGGTTAAATACAGCGAGATGAAATGGCATTTTTACAAGGATACAGGTAATCCCCTGGCTGGAGATTTTTGACAGAAGCGGATAGTAGGCTGCAGTTTCCACTTTCCCTCCCGGATAAAAAATAAGAGCCGAATCGGTCTGGGTTTTGGAAGATAAAAGGATATACTGCTTTTCCTCTTTTGCGCGTCCGCTTTTTATATCCTGATTCAGTGCGTTTACAGCAACATCATCCGCTTTATAGTAGATGGATGTATAAATAAAAAATGCAGTGATAAAGAGGATCATGATTGTCAGAAATATTGCTGCAGTCTTTTTTAACAACCTTTTCATAAGAATCAATCCTTCCAATAAAATAAGTAATGAAACACATTACAGGTATTATATACCTTCAACAGGGTATTTTAAACAGATTTACTTGAGTAAACAGATTGAATGATTTATATTTATCGTGTCAGGAGGTGTTTCTTTGAAATTATTGCTGCAGCATAGAAAAGAGATACAGGAAACAGAGATAGAAATCAGATATCCAAACATGACGGAACGGATTACAAGGCTGATTCAGCACATCAGGCAATATGATTTTATGCTGGAAGGTCTTAAAGAAGATAAGGTTTATCAGATTCCTTTGGATCAGGTTTGTTACATCGAAACAATAGACAGGAAAACATTTATCTATTCAGACAGGAATATTTATGAGACCAGGAAGACCATTCAGGTAATGGAGTCGGAGCTGGAGGAAACAACGATTGTCCGGATTTCTAAATCACAATTACTAAATATTACTGCTGTCAACAATGTGAAATCCTATCCAAATCACAGGATTATGGTAGAACTTAATAACGGTGAGCATCTTCTTGTTTCAAGAAAGTACATAACAAACTTAAAAGAAAAGATAAGGAGATAATATGGTGTATAAGGTTTTGAAAACATATATACCTGCGATTTCAATGTGTTTTACAGTCATTCTATTGCTGGCAGGTATTATTAATTTAGTTACTGAAGGGAAAACAAACCTCTTTATTGGGTTTGCCTTTGAATTGGTGGGCTATTTAGTTCTTACCTGCATTTTGGATGAACTTATTGGGAGGATAAATTTTAAGACCTATCTGGGACATTTTTTTGCAGAAGCAGCATTGTTGTATCCAGTTAACCTGTTCTTTGCAGTAAATTTTAATTGGATCGGCATCAATACAAGTTCAATTATACTATGCTCAATCGTGTATATTTTTGTAATGGCGGCAATTCATTTGTATTTTTACTATATGGAAAAAAGCAGCGCAGAAGAAATAAACCGATTATTAGAAGATTGGAGAGACAGGAATGTGTGATAGATGGAAATTTCCTGATTCAGCATCATTTTATATGTATCATATTGCTTTATTACTTATAATAGCAGCAGAAGCTTTTATAGTTATCTATACACATCCAAAAGACAGGAGGACGGATAAAACCAATAAGCGGGACAATGGAACTAAATGGCTGCTGATCATTAATTTCTATGCCTGTATTTACTTGAGCTTTTTTATGGTTGGCCAGAATGGCCTGGACTCTGTTCTCAATACAAAATTGCCAGTGGTGGTCACTTATCCTGGAATTATTTTAATGCTGGCTGGAATTATAATCCGTTTATGGGCGGTATTGACGTTAAAAAGATCGTTTACTTTATCAGTGCAGACTTCCAAAGAGCAGCATCTTATTACTACCGGGATCTATAAAAAAGTTAGAAATCCGGCATATACAGGCAGTATGTGCAGTCTGGTTGGGACAGCGCTTGGACTTAGGGGTGGGATTGCACTGGCTATGGTATTGATATTTTCCATAATATGTTATTCAGCCAGGATTTACGTGGAAGAAAAAGTTTTAAGAAACCATTTTGGAAACGAATTTACGGAATATGAAAAACGCACCTATCGGTTAATTCCTTATGTGTGGTAGTCTAGTTTCTATTTATCACTTAAGTTTTTTGGAATAGTTGATTTAAGATATCAGCTTCCGTCTTGTTTCTGCAATATCCATACACAGGAAGTGTAACTGGTGAAAGAGATGGAAGAACTTTTAACCGTCTCTCCTGTTTTATTAATTTTTCAGGCAGCAATGCAATTGCCCGATTGGATGACAGCAGAGTAATGAGTAAATCCAGCGTGTCCACTTCGATCAAAGACAATTCACTTTTTCCCTGACGTAGGGCTTGTAAGGTTAAATGGCGAAGTGGGCATAACTTATCCCGGCTGACAATAACTGGCAAAACTTCGTCCGGATTCATTTCCAGGCTGGAGGAGGCAGTCCATAAAAGGACTTCCGGGTATTGAATCTGATAAATTCCAGTTTCTGGAGACTGGGCCATGTGAGTGATAATTATATCATAAATCTGACTGTTAAAGTTACGGTTTAATTTTTTTACAGCATCAGTATGCATGGTAAAATGACTGCTTTTTTCATATAACCATGGGAAGTAGAGCCTGGAAAGAAGCTGTGTTGAGCCTACACGGATTTCCTGGCTTTCCGACTGAAATTCCTGGTACAGATTTTTAAGTGTATCTTCCATTACAACGGCATATTGGTAAAAACGTTCTCCATCAGGAAGTATTTTAAGCCCTGATCTGGTACGGAGAAAAAATGTGCCATGTAATTCTTTCTCAAGTTTCATAAGACGGGTGGATACATTGGATTGGGTATAATGCAGGAGTTCTGCCGTTTTTGTTATGGATCTGTTTCTATATAACTCCATAAAGATAGCAATGTCATTTATTTCCATATTTTCTCTCCTATCTATCATTATGAATGATGTTCGGATTCATTATTAGTTATTATACTATTATTAAATAGTAATGTAAAATAAAGTTATAAAAACAAGAGGAGGGATCTATAAAATGACAGGAATGCAGTATGTAATAACACTTCCAGGTGATTACGATATGGATATTATCAGAAAACGGGTGGAGGAAAACGGAAATAAAACCGATGGATTTCCAGGATTGAAATATAAATGCTATCTGATACGTGAAAAAGGTGTGGATGGTTTTGAGCAGGCATATGCGCCTCTTTATATATGGGATCAGGAAGAGGGCATGAATCAATTTCTCTTTGGCGGATATTATGATCAGATTATCAAATCGTTTGGCTGGCAGCATGTTAATATTGGTATACCTCTGTTTGCCGAATTTGATGATCAGTTTTTGAATTCCCGCTATGTAATGGAAATAACCGGAAGTATCTCTCCAGAATTGTCTTTAAGTAAAATTCCCCAGAAAATCAGGCTGATGACAGAAAGGAATGAGGCGATCACTGGGCAGGTATGCATCTATAATCCTGATAAATGGAAATATAGTGTTTTTTTATTTATGAAAGAACGCCCTCAAATCCAGGAAGGCTGTAGAATTTATCAGATTCTTCATATTTCAGAGGGAAGGAGTCGCTAAGATCTCACATTCAGTTAATATGTTTGCTATTAATGCCAAAACACTCTGCTTAGATAAGCAAAGTGCTTTGGCATTTTTTCTGCCACTTTATTAATTCCTGTCCGCAGGACATTGACATTTGTCTGCTGATTCTCTAAAATAACAAGCGGGAGAGGAGTTATACATATGAATAATGTTTCAATGAGCGTATTACTGATCATTTCTTCTGCACTGATCGGTAATTTTGTTATTTATGGTCTGGCCAGAAGAAAAATTCCTGGTGTTTTCTATTTTTGTCTTTTAATGACTGCAATGATTTTTCACTGCATAGGGTATGCATTTGAACTGCTGTCGGATACAGTAGGAACCATGTATATCTGGACACGTGTCGAATATATTGGAGCGTCATTTTATCCGTTTTTAATTATGATGTTTACCAGAGAATATACAGAAGAAAAAATGATCGCCAATAGATTTGTGGTAACCCTTGTCCTGATGGTTAATGTCATCACATTAATTCTTGTTTATACCAATAATTATCATTTTCTATATTACTCATCCATAGGCGTGGATAATTCACCTGGATTTCCCATACTGGTACTGCAAAAGGGAATCTGGTATTATATTCAGGTGCTCGTTCTTAGCATTTCCATTTTATACAGCATAGCGGTATTAATAATAAAACTGAAAAGATCCAGTGGCAGTTACAGGAATAAAGTGTTATTTCTGTTAATAGGGGTAAGTGCACCTGTAATTACGATGATGCTTTATCTGTTGGGTGTGGGACCTGTTTATCTGGATCTTACTCCATTTTCCTATTTCATCATGAGCATTTCCATTACAGTAGGTCTATTCAGATATGATATGCTGGTTCTTAATCCAATTACCTATGAGATGATATTCCAAAGCATTAATGAAGCGGTTCTTGTAATAGACAGCAATGGCATGCTGTTAGGTTTTAATAATGTATCCAAAGAATTTTTCCCATCTCTCTCAAAAATGAAAATCGGACAGTCTTATGAGTTGATTGAAGAGCTAAAAAATCATAACCTGGACTCGTTAAATCCGGTACATGAGATTTGTGGCAGGAAATACAGTTTTAAGGCAATTGCAATGAAAACTCACAGAGTCTGCATTTACGTTGCCAATGATATCACAGAATCAGAAAATGCAAAAAAACAGCTGGAGATACTGGCGACCATTGATTCTCTGACCGGGCTTTACAACCGCAGATATTTTATGGAGCAGGTGGAGCAGTCCCGTTTAGACGGTGTGTTCATAATCATGGACTTAGACCATTTTAAAATGATCAATGATACCTTTGGACATTTTGAGGGAGACCGGGTTTTAAGTGATTTTGGAATATTGATTCAGCATACCTTTCCAGACCATATTTCCTGCCGTTACGGAGGGGAGGAGTTTGCTATATTTCTGGCAGAAACCAGTTTGGGAGAGGCTTATAAGCGGGTGGAATCTTTAAGACAGAAAAATAATATGGGAACACAGAGCAGCAAGGTCACATTTTCAGCTGGGATTTCTGAATATGTGTTAGGAACAGAGACAGTCTCTGAGGCACTGATACGGGCAGACAAAAAGCTTTATGAGGCAAAGGAGAGGGGAAGAGACAGAATCTGCTTTTAATGTTTTCTGATTTTACTCAGACAATATGCGGCAATTGAAGACAGGAAAAAAACAATCTGAAATCTTATAATGATATGTGACAGGGGGTGAAGAGAATGGAATGGGTGAAACTTTTACAAACGGCGCTTGACTACATGGAGGCTCATCTTTTAGAGAAGATCAGCTACGAGGACGTTGCCAGAAAGGTCCATATGTCCAGCTATAATTTTCACAGAACCTTTAGTCTCATGGCAGGAATGACAGCCAGTGAGTACATAAGGAAACGCAGGCTGTCTCTGGCTGGCCAGGAGCTTCAGATGACGGATATAAAGGTGATTGATGCAGCCTATAAATACGGATATGAAACTCCGGAAAGCTTTGCAAAGGCATTTTCCAGATTTCACGGAGTAACTCCAAAAGCGGCAAAGTTAAGGGGAACCCGGCTTTCATTATTCAATGCCCTGGTTATTAAAATCACATTGGAAGGTGGAAAAAACATGGATTACAGAATTGTGGATACGGGAAATATGAGATTTGCTGCAAAAGTGAAAGCATTTAAAAATGAGACGATTAACGACGGGGAAAATCATGAGATACCTGACTTCTGGACTACGTGCAGGAAGGAAAAGATTTTTGATGAACTTTATGCACTGGGGCAGGAAGGGAAAAGAGATATTTACGGGTTGTGCAGCCCTACCAGAGAAAACGAGGGGACTTTTGACTATGGTATCGGAGTAATCCTTGATGAGGAAACACCGGATGAGAAAGTGGAAGAGTTACTTGGCCGGGGATACCGCATCTGGGAGACCGGGCCTGCAACGTATGCCGTTTTTTCCTGTTTTGGTGAAGATGGAGGCTGCATCAGTGAGATGTGGGAAAGATTTTTCAAAGAATTTCTTCCACAGTCCGGCTATGAACATACGGATGAAACGGATTTCGAGATTTATTTTGAGAAAGGTGCTCCTGGATTGTTTTGTGAACTCTGGGTACCTGTAACAGTGCGCAAGAAAGTATAATAAGAAGCTGCCCCGGTGATCTGGATAAAGCATGGCAGATATGCTATACTTCAGATAACTATTGGATCTATGTAAAATTAATTGGAGGGGTAACATGAGATATCGAAAACTGGGGAAAACGGGGCTGATGGTCAGCGAGATCGGCCTTGGAGGCGAATGGCTGGAACGTAAAAATTATGATGATATAAAAGAAGTGGTAAGGCTTTGCAAAGAACAGGGAGTCAATATTTTAGACTGCTGGATGTCAGAGCCAAATGTGAGAACCAATCTGGGGGAAGCGATAAAAGACTGCAGAGATCAATGGATCATACAGGGACATTTAGGCGCAACCTGGCAGAATGGACAGTATGTCAGAACCCGTGATATGGAAAAGGTAAAGGAAGCATTTGAAGATCTGCTGACCCGTTTCCAGACGGATTACATGGATCTTGGAATGATACACTTTGTAGATGAGTCAGCTGAGTTTTATAAAATTATGAACGGAGAGTTTATTGAATACGTTAGGGGGCTGAAGGAAAAAGGAGTGATTCGCCATATTGGTATGAGCACTCACAATCCTGCTGTTGCAAAACTGGCTGCTTTAAGCGGAGAGATTGAGATGATTCTTTTTAGTTTAAACCCGGCATTTGATTTGCTTCCGCCAACAGAGGATATGACTGAATTGTTCCAGAAGGATTATCAGGAAGATTTAAATGGCATAGCTCCTGAGCGGGCTGAACTTTATAAGCTTTGTGACAGGGAAGGCGTTGGTATTACTGTAATGAAGGGATATGGGGGAGGCAGGCTGTTTTCTGCGGAAAATTCTCCTTTCGGAATTGCTTTAACTCCGGTGCAGTGTATTCATTATGCCCTCACCCGTCCTGCAGTCGCTTCCATAATGGTGGGGTTAAGTACAGCAGATGAAGTAAAAGCGGCTCTTGCCTACGAGACTGCCACAGAACAGGAAAAGGATTATGCAAGTGTACTTGCCAGTGCCCCCCATCATGCCTATTCCGGTCAGTGTACTTATTGTGGCCATTGCGCACCCTGCCCTGCCCACATCGATATTGCCATGGTAAATAAGCTGTATGACCTGGCTGCCATGCAGGAAGAAGTTCCTGGGACAGTACGTGCCCATTATGAAAACCTTTCATCCAATGCCTCTGACTGTATCGCCTGCAAGGCCTGTGAGACTCGTTGCCCATTTGAGGTGCCAATTGTTGAAAGAATGGAGAAAGCCAGGGTCTTGTTGGGGTAAAAGTTGGAGGAGACAGATGAAATTAGGGGTATTTTCCGATATTCACAGTAATTATCATGGGTTTCATGCATGCTACGAGGAAGCAGTAAAAAGAGGGGTGAATCAGTTTCTGTTTCTGGGAGACTATGTCAGTGACTGCGCATACCCGGAAAAGACAATGGAGCTTTTATACCATATCAGAGACAGGTATCCCTGTACTTTTATACGGGGAAACCGTGAGGACTATTTATTAAATCATAAAAACGGGGCGGAAGATGGCTGGGTTTCACCATCTTCTGCTTCCGGAAGTCTTTTGTATACCTACGAACATCTTACAAAAGCAGATCTGGAATTTTTTGAAAGTATGGATCTGTCAGGAAGAATGAAGATAGAAGGTTATCCTGATTTTTATTATTGCCATGGAACGTTAGAGAATACCAAGGGTGTGTTCCACCTGGGAAGTGAAAGCGCAAAGGAAGTGCTGAACCATTTGGATGCTGATCTTATTATCTGCGGACACACTCATAAACAGGGGATCTTCCATTATAAAGGGAAGACTCACGTCAATACAGGATCTGTAGGTGTTCCTTGGGACTATGGCGGAGATGCGCAGTTTTGTATTCTTCACGGAGATAAGGGAATCTGGAAACCAGAGCTGGTCCAGTTGGATTATGATAAAACTCTGGCAGTAAAGGAACTATATGAAAGTCATTTATATGAAAAGGCGAGGGTCTGGACGAGGATTGTTGAGAAAACACTGACTACAGGGATTGATCAGTCAATGCTTTGCCTTACGACTGCACTTAAAAAATGGGAGAACGACGGAGGAAGCAGTATCTGGTCCATGCTTCCTGAAACGTATTGGGAAGATGCAGCTGCTGAATTGGGGTTATGATTAGTATATAAAAATAAGGGAGATATCTTTGGCAGCAGGTTAGGAGCTAAAGATATCTTCTTTATTTTTAGTGTTTATCACATTTTAGGAACTGAAAATACAAACAAAAGTATCCATGATATTGGCATCAGCAGATCAGGCAGAATAGTCCAGGTATTATGTGGCGCATAGTTCTTTTTTTTAACAACTTCCCAGATGTGGTTAATCCCAGCCAGCAGATATAAAGGGGATGCCAGCACGATTGCAGCCAACCAGAATTCCCGGTGATAAAAAATACAGAATAGTCCAGCCAGAGCAAATCCTGCTTCTGCAAATCCCAGTTCTTTCTGAAAAGGGCTTCCCTTGCTCCAGCCAATTGACTCAGCTACCGTGTCAGACCAGAATACATGGCCCATAAAGCTGACAGCACCGGACAGTGTAAGTGTGATTGTAAGCTGGTAAAACAACAGATTCTGGCAGAAGGAGGAAAATGTGTGCATTGCCGGGTTTATAACTGCCGTGATAATTCCAACTAATAGTCCCAGAATCCAGATAACTAAAAAAATCATAATATTACCTCCTGCTAATAATTTGAGCATTTACTCAAATTATACTCCCTGATCATAATATGTCAATTGAATTTGAATAATTGCTCAATATTTATTGACAAACAGATTATGGATCTATATATTCAACATGGGGAGGCGTTAATATGGAATCCAATCAGGAAACGCGGCAGCCAAAACAGACGCGCAGTATTAAGACAAAAGAAAAAATAAGAAATGTGGCTTATCAGCTTTTTTGTGAGAAAGGTTATTTTAAGACCACTACCAACGAAATTGCCAAAGTGGCGGAAGTTTCTATCGGAAGTCTTTATTTTTATTATCGGGATAAAGATATGATACTGGTAGAAATATTGGATCGTTATAATGAATCGTTTTTAAAAGTACATGAATCTATGAATGTTCAGTTAGAATCGTACCGGGAAAACCCCCAGCTCTGGATTACGGGACTTATGGAAGAAATGATAAAAAGTCACAGAGCTTCAAAAGAATTCAACAAAGAATTAAAAATCCTCAGTCATTCCATGCCAGAGGTGAGTGCAGTTATGGAAAAGCAGCAGGAGACAGTCCGTCAAATGACACTGGACTATTTAAAAGCCTTTTATGATATGCTGAGAGTAAAGGATTTAGAGGCGGCTTCCATTGTGGTGGTTAATATAATGAGCTCCTTAGTCGATCAGATTGTTTTTCAGGATAATCCAGTTAATGATTCCAGAATTATAAAGGAAGGCGTTGATGCCATTCATCAATATTTAATTAGACAAGACAGCAATTGAAAACAGGGCGTTCCAAAAGGAACGCCCTGTATGATTATGAGATAGAAGGATTCTGCAGGAATTCGTCCAGCAGAAGTTTCTCCACTCCCGCCAGTACTGCAATACCAATTCCGTGAGGGTCATTAAAGCGCCACCCCAGCTGGCGGTAATAGGACCGGCTGTAAGAACAGTCGGATCCACGGCAGACACCATATAAGTCGCCTTTCCGGTTAATTACTGTTTTTTTCATACCAGTCCATGCCTTTGCTATGGAAGCAATGCACCGGTTTTGCAAAGTATCTTTTATAATACCCAGCCGAATACCTCTTGAAAAGGCGCAGATGAACATGGAGGTGGAAGAAGCTTCCTCGTAAGTGGTGGAATCATCAAGAATCTGATGCCACATACCTGTTTCATCCTGTACCTGCAATATGCCTTCCGTCATTTCAAGGAAGAAGGAAGTGATGGCATCGTAATCCGGATGTTCCTTTGGCAGGATAAGAAGAAGTTCGGAGAGGGCGAGAACGACCCAGCCGTTTCCTCTGCTCCATGGAATCCGGTTCATCTTACCATAATTTAAATCAATGATATGGGACATCAGCATTTTATCTGTCATGAAGAAGTACTGTTTAAAAAGCTTTGCCTGTCGGCACGCATCATCCAGATACACAGAGTCTTTGCTGAGCTGATAGTACCGGCATAGGAAGGGGATACTCATATACATATCATCAATCCACATGGTATTGTTGTTTCTGGAAAATACCATGTCCTGTTCTCTTCTCTGATGGTTTCTCATAAAATCAGCAATTACATCAGAAAGTTTTTCAGCCTCTCTGGCAGGCCGGTATTTGTTGGCTTCTAACAGAAAGGAACCAAAAGATCCACAGTCGTCCAGCTCGCTTAACCAGCAAAGCTGTGTATTAACTCCAGGATAGCCAAAAACGGATTTGTCATATACGGAATAATCATAGACTGCAGCTGTCATACGGGCATATTCCAAAGCATATTCCTGCCAGTCAGTGCGGTTAAAATAACGGCTGGCAGTTAATAGACCATATAAGGTAACTCCGCAGGGATAAGTCCATTTTCCGTATAATTCTTCTTCTGCAAACATTCTCACAAAGGAATCTGGCAGATCAGCCTTCCAATAGCACGTACCGTTTAATCCATCATAAACCTTTTCCATAGACAAAAGATCTGGGACAGGCGGGATACTATCACCAAACATACCGGCATAAAGCCATGGGCCGTCATATCCTTTTACTCCTGCAGACAGAGGAATGGCACTGTTGTCAGCCTCCAGCTGAAGCTCTAATCCAGTCTCTTCACCAGCCTTTTTTTCACAAAATATAAGGACGTTATGTGAGCCTCCCCGAAGCATAATTTCTGATTCCCAGGCTCCGTTTTGCCACTCTCCCCTTAACTCACCGTTAATGAAAAGCCTGGTCTGGGTCTTGCTTTTGCCTGTGACATGGACGATCTTTGCCTGATCAAGAACGAACCCACTTTTTAAAACAGCGGTTCCCTGGCTTGAGGAGCCAAAGATTCGTGTAATGGGGCAGTCTGACTGGGTTTTCTCATACTCATTGCTTGGATACCAGGCAATATCATCATAGCGGCCGGTAAGTATGGACTTTAAACCATCCGTATCCCACTGAACCGGTTCACTGTAAACAAAGCCTGCCTGCCCGTTTCGCTCTGGTATGGGTGAGAGAAAATGAGGCGGTTCCCATTGTGGTTTGGCATTCCGCAAAGTGAAGCCAAAGCCGATTTCTGTTTTTTCAGTCATTAAAACGAAGTGATTCAGACCTGCTAAAAGAGTAATGGAGAAAAAAGCAGAGGTCTTAAAACTCTCATCTCCAGGCTGGGATCGGTATACCTCTTCCCCGTTTACATAACATACAACGGGACCCTGACAGCGGACCTCAAAGCGGGAAGGAGTCTGCTCGTGACTGTAAAGGTCACCTGCACCATAGCAGATATCCCCGATCTGTGCATTGGGAAAGCGATTGTAAAAATCAAACAGATACCATCCCTTTGTGTCACATAAGATACCGGTTGTAAAATCCAGCCGGTACTGATAAGGTACCTGGGGATTTTCCCCGATGAAGCGGTTGGCAAGCAGTGCAATTACATCTTTGTCCCTGTCCCCATAAACTGCGTAAGCACTGTCTTCCTGATTAAAATATTTCATAAATGGTCTCCTTAAGTATTAATTTGAGAGTGATAGGAGCCAAAATGGAAGGGTTTTTTGTGAAAACCTACAGAAAAACACGTCCATTCATGGTATAATTGTAGCGAATGTATGGTTTTTCGTCAAGAAGATAAAACCCACTTCCCCAAACTCCAGGAAAATGATAGTATAAACATACCAATATACTATGAATGTACATGGCGCTGCCAGAAAATTCATTTTTGCAGTTAAGGGGAAACATGTTAGAATAAACACATATGGCACGGATATGCGTAGCCGTTTCAGGAGAAGGAGCAGAGGCATATGAGAGAACTGATTGATAAATTATATAAGAATCACAACCTGGAAAAAGAAGAGTTTATCTATTTAATAGAAAATTTTGATAAAGATACCAGTGAATATCTTTTTTCCCTGGCGCAGATAACCAGCCAGGAGCATTTTCAAAAGGAAGTTTACATTAGAGGACTGATCGAATTTACCAATTACTGTAAAAATGACTGTTTTTACTGCGGGATCAGAAGGAGCAATAAAAACGTCAGCCGTTACCGCCTGAGTAAGGAGGAGATTCTTTCCTGCTGTCAGAACGGCTATGAACTTGGTTTTCGGACCTTCGTTCTCCAGGGCGGAGAAGATCCGGCATTTACCGATGAAATTATGATTGATATTATAAAAGACATGAGAGAAGGATATCCGGATTGTGCCATTACCCTTTCCATTGGGGAAAAAAGCTACGATCAGTATCAGGCGTATTACGAAGCTGGTGCCAATCGATTCCTTTTACGCCATGAGACTGCCAATGAAGAACATTATAAAAAGCTTCACCCAGAGTCCCTTTCCCTTGAAAACAGGAAGGAATGTTTAAGAAATTTAAAGAAAATCGGTTATCAGGTAGGAACCGGATTTATGGTGGGTTCTCCATACCAGACCCCTGAGTGTCTGGCAGAAGATCTTGAATTTATTAAAGAATTGTCGCCTCAAATGGTTGGAATCGGCCCTTTTATCCCACATAAGGAAACTCCGTTTAAGGATTTTCCAGCTGGGAGCATGGATTTAACCCTGTTTCTCATTGGAATGCTCAGGCTCATGCTTCCCAATGCTTTAATTCCGGCTACAACTGCGTTAGGAACCATAGATCCCAAGGGAAGAGAGAAAGGAATCCTATCCGGTTCCAATGTTTTAATGCCTAATTTATCTCCCATTGGTGTGAGAAAAAAGTACGAGCTATATGATAATAAAATCTGTACAGGAGAAGAAGCAGCAGAGTGTAATGTCTGTCTGAGAAACCGTGTTTCCTCAATTGGTTACAATGTGGTAGAAAAAAGAGGGGACTTTGTAGAATTTTAACAAACTTTTAACTGGATGAGCTGATTTTCTGGACTTATATCACCATAGCGTTGGGGTGTTTTGATACATTGATGAGTATTTGCAGGATATATTCGGAAAATAAAACGATGTAAGCATATAATAAGAGAAAATAGTCAAAAAATTAACAAATTAATGTTGTTGCTTAACAGGAGTGAAATCTATATAATAGGTGTCGGTGAAAAGGCATTAAAACAAACCGCAAAAACTATAAAATCACCTACTGGAATGAGGAGAGCAACAATGAAGAAAAAGCTTTTTTGGATAGCAATAGGCCAGTTTATCTCTGCATGTGCATATTGCCAGATTCTAAATGCCAACAATTTAGTCGCTACCGGACTTGGGGGACTGGCGACGGTATTTAACCGTCTGACTGGCGCCGATGTACAGCTGCTTTTGATTATTATGGCATTGCCCATATTCGTCTGGGCATTTTTCAGCTATAGTAAGAAACAGATTTTTTATGCTGGATTCAGTTATTTTATGTTTACTTTTTATGTAGGTATTGTTAACCGGTATCTGCCGCAGTTTCTCACAGATCCTATCGCTGCAGCCATCAGCGGCGGCGTTGTAGGTGGAATCGCAGGCGGTATTATTATGAAACAGAGAGTTGCCAACGGACCAGAATCCATTGTGGCATTGTATCTGAAAGAAAAAAAGGGTTTATCAATTGGATCCTACTATTTAATTATTAATACGGTAGTTATTTTCTCCTCTATTATTTATGGAGATATGACTATGATCGTTTATTCCCTCATCTGTACCTTCGTTCAGAGCGTGGTAACAGATAAGCTGATCATCGGATTTGAGAAATATTATAATGTTAATATTATGTCAGATCAGTATTTAGAGATAACACAGTTTATCCGCAATGATTTAAACAGAGGAGCCACCTTTATTCAGGGTATGGATACTTCCAATGTAAAAAAGAAGATGCTGATTCAGGCAGTGGTAAATCAGCAGGAGTTAATTGCAATCAAAGAATTTGTAAAGTCCTTTCATGATGACAGCTTTATCTGCGCAAGCATAAGCAACAACATCATAGGCAGAGGATTTGATGTAGAATAAATTTAATAAAGGGCTGCCGGCAGTTTTTTCATTCCATTTGCTGAAATGGATTAAAAAATTGCCGGCAGCTCTCTTTTTAAGTAGACAGCAGTTCAATGACAAATGCTGTAGTCTGGGGAGGTATGCTTGCAGTCTGAAAATTGGCATGTTTAATGCGGACCATTTTCCCAGGTTTTAGATCATCCAGAATCAGGGGATTCCCATTCTCATCTATAATTTCTGTGGCACTGGTAATAACAAAACGCATCTGATCTGTTTCATCATTGGGATTCCCGGTATAGATAAAGTTGTTGTTTGAATCAACCAACAGAATCCGGTCTGTTGTGATACTGTAGGATAAGGCATCTACCATGGCAATCACCCGATAGGCGTTTGACTGGGGGGGAATGCTTCTTGTCATCATAGTGGAAAAAGTTGCATTGACATAGGATCCTTTTGTAATGCTGCATAAACTTATGTTATCTCCGAACTGATTAATGAGGATGGTTTCCCAGCCAATATTTAATTGAAGTAATTCAATGTTTATCATATCGTTTTCACCAGGATCAGCATAAGAGATAAGGAGATATCCCGTCCTGCTGTTGGAAGTATACATCTCCTCCACAAGTGCATTCTGTACCTCCATAATACTTCCGCTCATTGTAATCATTCCTCTTACGTCCTCGTTATCTCCGATCATAAAGACTCCCTTGACAATAAGTTTCTATTTCATTATATGCGTACAGTAATATTTATTTCATTAAATAAAGAAGACATTACCATTTTGAAAATGGAAAAAAGATTCATTCAGTTAAAAGATGATTTATGTTAATATGTAATTATGCATAAAAAAACAATAATCGACACGGGGAAATGATAAAAAACAAACAAAATAAAGCTGGTTATGGTAGACCATCTGGATAAAACAATGCTGATCGTGATTGACAGGGGTGAAGAAAAATGGACAGGCGAATGAAGCAGATCTTGGATATTTTATCAGACAGAGATTACTATACGGCAGAGATGCTTGCAGAAGAAATTCATGCGGGGACAAAAACGGTCCGTAATCTCTTAAAAGAGATTAATCAGGAAATAGAACCCCATGGGGCGGGGATTGTGTCTAAATATGGAGTAGGTTACTTCCTTAATATTCACGACAATGAAAAATATGAGGCTTACTGCCGCAAGGATCATGCACATGGCTCAGAAGAATACTTACCTTCCACCTCAGAAGAGCGGATCCAGTATCTGCTGGAGTACTTAATTAACAGCGGATCCTATGTAAAGCTGGAGAAATTAAGTGAAAGTCTGTATATTTCCAAACGGACGCTGACGGAAGATTTGAAAGAAGTAGAACAGTTTTTAAAGAAATTCAATATTTGCGTGATACGCAAGCCTAATTATGGAATCCGCCTGGAAGGAAAAGAATTTGATACCAGACTTTGTATCGCATCCTTTTCCGGTAAGAGATTTCATAAGGGAAATGAAAGTATGGATGAAATTGCCGCCATTGTTTCAACAATTTTAAAGGAAAATGATTTTATGATTACCGGGGCGGCGTACCAGAATCTGGTAGTCCACCTTTACATTGCAATCAGCAGAATTATGGAATGCCACTATGTACCCATGCCGGAAGGACTTTTGGAAAACCCCAGGGAGCGGTACGAATATCAGATAGCCCAATTGGTAGCCAGACAGCTGGAAGAAAGGTTTCATATCAGTTTCCCAGAAAATGAAGTTACCTACATTGCCATTCATCTGGCGGGTAAGAAAATGTTTTTAGAGGAAGAAAATGCGGAAGAGAATGTGATTATTACCCAGGAAATCAGTGATCTGGTAACTGCCATGCTGGAACGGGTTTATGATTTGTTTAAATTTGATTTTCGCAGTGATTTAGAGCTGAGAATGATCTTAAGCCAGCATCTGGTCCCATTAAGTGTCCGCATCCGGTTTGATATGGATATGAAAAATCCAATGCTCCGTGACGTAAAGGAAAAATTTTGTTTATCCTATACCATGGCGTGTAACGCGGTCACAGTTCTGAATGAACACTTTAAAGTATCTCTGTCAGAGGATGAGGTGGCATACTTTGCATTTGCTTTTGCACTTGCGCTGGAACGAAAGAAAACCGAAATCAAAAAAAAGAATGTCATTCTGGTCTGCTCCTCCGGCAGAGGAAGCGCCCAGCTTTTGCAGTATAAGTATAAGAATTCGTTCAAAGATTATATTGATGAGATCATAGCCTGTGACGTGGGAAGTTTATACAAAATGGATTTTTCCAGATATGATTACATCTTTACAACTGTCCCCATCACCGTATCGGTTCCCCTTCCCATTCTGGAAGTGGAATATTTTCTGGGTGATGAAGACATTGTAAATGTAAAGAAAGTTCTTTGTGATCAGAAGACTTCTTCTGTATTAAACTACTATGAACGTGATCTGTTTCTGCCCCATTTAAAGTTTAAAACAAAAACAGAGGTTCTTCGCTTTATGTGCCAGTTTGTGATAGAAAAGAAGAATCTTCCCCAGGAATTTTATGAGTCGGTGCTGCAGCGGGAGCGTATGGCCAAAACAGCCTTCGGCAATCAGGTGGCAATGCCCCATGCCTATAAAGCAATGAGCAGTGAGACCTTTGTCTGCGTGGGAATTCTGGACGAACCGGTTGTGTGGGGAGATCAGAAAATCCGGGCCATTTTCCTGGTGTGTATTGCGGATAAAGATCATACCAGTGTGGAACTTCAGCACTTTTATCAGCTGACTGCATCTTTTCTGTTAAGCCAGAAGCAGATTCAGGAATTAGTGAAGAAGCAGGATTATGATGCTTTTATTAAGGCTATGACTCAGATGGAAGAAGCACAAATGATGTGAGTAGGGTCAGCAATGAAGGAGTAACTGAATACAGGGTGGAACCTCCCGGCTTTTATGTCTTTACGTCATGATAAGAGGGGAGGAGGTGGTGTCGGATATGTTTTCATTTGCAGATGTGCTGTTATTTGCAACATTTATCTTGGCATTGCTAACTTACATAGACAGCGTGCCCCGCTTCATCGGGCACAAGTTAAAAAAATAGCCTACCCTGACGCAACCAGGGTAGGCGGTGTCCGTTAGGACATTTGCTTACAACGGGAGCTTCCACCTTGTGTGGCGGTTACTCTTTTTATAGTTTTAATATAGCATAACTTATGTTTGCTTGCAATAGATAGTTTGATATATACCAAGTAATTTTACACGTTAAAATATATTTCTTAATACTTTTCTGTAAATTGTAGTACTTATGCACCTATATTTCTTTTCAGTACAAACTCATCCCATTCGTCTCAATAACTTTCTTATACCAGTAAAAGGATTTCTTCTTCATCCGATTATAAGTCCCCTTACCATAATCATCGCAGTCCACATAGATATAGCCATAACGCTTCGACATCTGCTTGGTGGATTCGGAAACCAGATCGATACACCCCCAGGAAGTATAACCAAGACAATCCACCCCATCCTCTTCAATGGCATCTAAAATAGCCTTCATATGTTCCCTTAAGTAATCAATCCGGTACTGATCATCAATCGTCCCGTCTTCGTTCACCACATCTGCAGCACCCAGCCCGTTCTCTACAATAAACAACGGCTTACGGTAGCGGTCGTAAAGATCCACCATGGATATTCGCAGCCCTGTAGGATCAATCTGCCAACCCCAGTCAGAAGCCTTTAAGTAAGGATTCTTAATGGCATTTATGGTATTGCCTGAGGTGACATTCAAATTAGAGGTATCTTCAGCCGCGCAGGAGGAATTATAGTAGGAGAAGGAAACAAAATCTACAGGATGGGATTTCATGATTTCATCGTCCCCGTCTTCTTTACGTATGGTAATCCCGTTATTTTTAAAACGGGAAAGTAAATAAGCCGGGTATTCTCCAAACACCTGGGTATCACTATAACAGTAGGTTCCCCGCATGGTCTGCTGCGCCTTTAATACATCTTCCGGCTTACAGGTATAGGGATAGTAGGTCAGCTTTGTCAGCATGCAGCCAACAAGGGAGCTGGGAATCATTTCATGACAGATCCTGGTTGCATGGGCAGAAGCCACAAACTGATGGTGCATTGCCTGGAAAATTACCTCTTCAAAGTTCTGACCTGGGAAACGGTCTTCGATTAATCCGCCAGTGGTATAGGGATGGCGAATCATGGAATCCACTTCATTAAAGGTCAGCCAGTATTTTACTTTATCCTTATATCGGGTACAGATGGTTTCTACATATCGTGTAAAAAAGCCAATGACCTCTCTGGAGTACCAGCCCTTGTAGTTTAATACCAGGTTTAAAGGCGGTTCATAGTGGGACATGGTGACAAGGGGCTCGATTCCATATTTGTGAAGCTCATCAAATACATCATCATAGAATTTAAGTCCTTCTTCATTGGGTGTTTCATCATCTCCATTTGGGAAGATACGTGACCAGGCGATGGACAGGCGGTAGACCTTAAATCCCATTTCTGCAAAGAGCCTGATATCTTCTTTATAATGGTGATAAAAATCCGATCCGTGTCGTTTGGGATAATATACCTCATCATCGGTAGCAAGTGCAGCTTCGATATCTTGTGACGTTACTGCATTATGGGCTTTATAATTGGTTACATCTGTATCAAAGTGCGCTCTGGCACAGTCAGATACGGAAATCCCCTTTCCGCCTTCGTTCCATCCTCCCTCGACCTGGTTGGCAGCAGTTGCACCTCCCCAGAGAAAGCCTTCCGGAAATGTTTGTTTGTGATTCATATGATACCCTCCCTCTTCCTTTGCTGTTTTAGTTACTCTGTTTCATGCAATCATTATACCAGAGCTGAAAATCAATATCCAAGAACACTTTTTCCAAATTGGTAGTGGTGTCTGTTTCCCTTTGTGAGAAGAAGAAAATGCCATTATGAAATTGGAAAAACTGAACATGGAGTTTAAAAAACAAGTATGATAACATGTCAATACGCATAAGAAAACCTGATAAAAAAATGGTAAAACGGGGGAATTGCACAAAATTTGGGGAAATGCGAAACGTTTTAATGCAAATACCGTTTATACGGTGGAGATGGAGGAAAAGATGAAAGACAAATTAATGAACGGAATGCTGTCTGCAGCAGGGGCGATGCAGACACAAAGACATCTGGCAGCTATTAAGAATGCATTTATGAGCCTTCTGCCAATAATTATTATCGGCTCATTCTGTACACTGTTTTCCAATGTTATCTGCAACACAACACCAGGATTTTTCAGTCTTGCAAACATTCCGGGTTTAAGCTTTCTGGGGAAATTAAATCCCATGTTTACAGCAGCCAACTACGGAACCATGAACTTTATAGCAATCGGCTGTGTAATCTTAATAGCAATGGAACTGGGGGAACACTACGGAATTACCGATAAAGCACTTCCGGTTGTGGCACTGGGAGCCTATATCTCACTCTGTGCCTTTACAGCAAGCGGAAAGGCAGCGGATGGAACTGAAGTGGTGGTTACCAATGTTCTTTCCAGAATCTATACCAATGCCCAGGGATTATTTGTAGGTATGTTTGCTTCCATAGCTGCTACCGAAATTTACTGCCGGCTGGTGAAGAGCGGAAAACTGGAAATCCATATGCCTGACGGCGTACCATCAAATGTAGCCAGATCCTTTACAATTCTGTTTCCATCTTTGATTACTGTAGTTATTATTTCCGCAGTGGGAATGATATTTGAAATGGCGACTGGAATGACATTGTTTAATGCAATAACAGCATTTATCCAGAAGCCATTGTCCAATATCTTAACCAGCTTTCCTGGATACATTACACTGATTTTCATCACCACTGTTTTATGGACCTTTGGTATTCACGGAACTCAGGTGACAAAGGCGGTATACGAGCCCATTCTTCTTGCTGCCTTTGCAGAAAATGAGGCTGCATATGCAGCAGGAACAGCAATCCCCAATATTATCAGTACTCCCTTCATGTCCTGTTTTTCAACAGTTACCGGAGCTGGAATTACGGGAGGACTGATTATCGCCATTATGCTGTTTTCCAAGCGTGAAGATTATAAAGCAATTGCAAAACTGGCACTTCCCTGTGCTCTGTTTAACATCAATGAACCGCTGACCTTCGGACTTCCGATTGTAATGAATCCGGTACTTGCCATTCCATTTATGATTTCACCGGCAGTGTCAGCTACCTTTGCCTATGCCATGACAAAAATTGGTTTCTGCGGAAGAATGGTGGTAAATGCACCGTGGACCACACCTCCGGGACTTATGGCGTTTCTTTGCTCCGGCGGAAATATAGGGGCAGCAGTAACACAGATTGTCTGTATCCTCCTGGCGTTTGTTATTTATATCCCATTTGTCCTGGTTTCAAACAAACAGCAGGTTTTAACAGAAGAATAACAGCATGAAACATAAATGAGGTGATTATGAGTTTGACAAAAAGAGGAGGAGATCTTAACATGAAGGAAAAGCAGGAGCTTCTGGTCACGGATGTATTTACAAAATCAAGGATATTTACTTATCTGTGGATTGTCTTTTGTCCGCCCTACGGACTTTACCGTGTTTTAAGTCCTTCGTCTGAATTTCGCAGACCGGAAAAATGGGTATGGACCATGATTGTCATCTGTACCCTGGTTACATTTGTGAAACTCATCATTACTGGTTAGGAGAGAGAGGCAGCAAAGAGATGGATATTGAAATGATTGTTATGAAACTAGTAGTAAACGGAGGGAATGCCAGAAGTACAGCAATTGAAGCCCTGCGTGCGGCCAAAGTGGGTAACTTTAAGAAAGCAGATGAACTCATGGAAGAGGCAGACACCATACTGAAGGAAGCTCACGAGATACAGACAGAGATGATCCAGAACGAATTAAACGGTAATAAGGTGGAGGTGGGGCTTTTAATGGTTCATGCCCAGGATCATTTGATGAATGCCATGACGGTCATGGATTTAAGTAAAGAAATGATTGATATTTTAAGAAAATAAGTTAAAATATTCCAAGAAGGGAAGTTACAAATATGAGAAATATTGTATTGTTCTGTGCCGCAGGCATGTCAACAAGCCTTTTAGTAAATAAAATGAAAGAAGCAGCTGCAAAAGAAAATTACGAATGTCAGATTAACGCCTATGCGCTGGCAAGCGCAAGAGAAAAAGGGCCGGATGCGGATATTATTCTCTTAGGACCTCAGGTCCGTTTTGGGAAAGCAAAAGTGGAAAAAGAATGCCCTGGAAAGATCGTTGAATGTATCGATATGCAGGCTTATGGAACCATGAACGGAGCCAAAGTGATTGCCCAGGTAAAAAAGGCACTTGGAGATTAGTTCAGACATAAGGGAGACTTATGCAGTAACAGGCAGCTGACAGAGGAGAAACATGGATCTGGCTTACATTACAGCAACAAAAATAATAGAAATGTTTATCATTCTGCTAATCGGTGCAGGCGCTTATAAAGCGGGAATTGCTGATGAGGAGACAGGCAGCAGGCTGACCCGCATCCTGCTAAATATTATTTCTCCCTGTGTGATTCTTTTATCCTATCAGATTGATTTTGACAAAGAGCGTCTGTATGGTCTTGCAGTTACTGCCATCTTGTCTTTCGCAAGCTTTGTGATCGCCATTGCAGTCTCTAAGATTACAGTTTCAAAGAACACAGGCACGGATATGGCTGTGGAACGAATGTCCATTGTTTATTCCAATTGCGGTTTTATCGGAATTCCTCTAATCGATGGAATACTGGGCGGAGAAGGCGTATTTTATATGACTGCTTATCTGACTGTATTTAATCTATTTGTCTGGTCTCATGGAATCATGTTAATGAGCGGAAAATCAGAAAGCGTGAAAAAGACGGTAAGAAGCCTGATAAACCCTTCTAATGCAGCTATTATTCTGGGAGTATTCCTGTTTTTAACAGGTATTAAGCTACCTGAAATAATCAGGGAACCCGTTGGATTAATCGGTGGTATGAATACACCGGCAGCTATGATGATTTCCGGTATTAATCTGGCTCAAAGTGATTTCCTGGGGGGATTAAAAAATAAAAGAACCTACATAGTCAGCCTGTCAAAGCTGATAATAGTTCCAGGTCTGACACTGCTCCTTTTAATGGCAGCAGGAGCGGACAGAAGCATATCCATTACGATTTTAACTGCGGCAGCCTGTCCAAGCGGAGCCATGGGTACCATGTTTGCTCTTCAATATAAAAGAAACAGTCAGTACGCGTCAAATCTTTTAACCATAACAACAGCGCTGTCCTTAATTACCATACCTGCTATAATGGCGGCAGCCAGCGGAATTTTATAATAAAGGGGATAGAAATGATTATAGTCAACGCACCGTTGAAACAGGAGACGTTTCAGAAGTATGCAGAGGATGAAGGACTTGTTTTTATAAAGAAATCAGGAATGAAGCTTTTTTTTAACAATCCAGAGGGAGAGGATGGGAAAAAAGCAGAGGTATTAAAGAAGAAACTGAAGGGGGAAAAGGAACTGGCAGCTATTTATTTTTCCGTTCAGGCCCAATAAGAAGAGTATGAAAACCGTACTTCATTTATATCGTAATCCGGTATAAATGAAGTGCGTTTTTTTTATTGTTATGCTATACTGATTTTTGTTTCTTTCAATTGTTCACGACATAAAAACTTAAGAATATTCTAGAATAAGCAGGTGATTTGGCAATCCGGTAAAGTTTGATATGGACGGGAGGTGGATTCCATCATGATACCTGATGATATCCGCAATATAGAGATAGAGAAACAATATCAGACCATAGTTTTCGACTGGCTGAATCTGCATTATAAGACGACGGTAAGTATTGTTATTTTCACACTGGTTATAGAATGCCTGATGAGCGTGGTCTTTGCCCGAACCGGTCTGATTCATACCAGCACACACCGCTATGTGCTAAAATATATTATAATTCCTTCCGGGCTTAATCTGATCTGTATTCTGGCAGAAACTCTGATTATGAAATCAGGAGTATTTTCTCAGAAACAGAAAATATATAGTGTATCCCTGATGCTGGTTCTGATTTCATTTGTGCTATTTACCGTTCACAGTGGTTTTACTGCCACCTATTATATTTTTCCGGGGGCAATCATGATGACGATTATTTATGCGGATCAGAGACTGACGGGAATTACAGCCATGTTCTGCATTATAGCAGCCTCATTTTCTGAAATATTCATCAAATGGGATTCCGATAAAGTTGGAATTTTTGACAGCGGCTTAAGCATGGGAAATTTTCTTGTTTCCATGGTAATACTGGTTATTTTTTCTGCTGCAAGTATGGTAGTAATCCGGTTCGAACAAAAGAAAAACGATGCCAGCATCAGAACCGACCTGGAGAGACACCTGTTAAAGCAGAGCATTCAGGTAGACGAACTGACAGGGATTTTTAACCGTAAGGCGCTAGATGAAGCAATGGCTCTTATGGAGATTGAAAAGCCCTGTGAGGACCATATACTGGCTGTTGTTGATATTGATCATTTTAAAAGCATCAATGACCGGTTCGGACACTTTATGGGTGACAGATGTTTAATAGAGTTTGCCAGGGTATTGATGGAACATTCCTGTGCTTATACACCATATCGTTACGGCGGAGATGAATTCTGCCTTTTGTTTCACAATATATCAATGGAAGAAGCTGTTCTGGTGTGTGAGGAAATCAGACGGCTGACTGAAGAGATCAGGATTGAGGAAGAAAAAGAAATCCGCATTACCGCCAGTTTTGGATTGTCCGCATATTCCAGTCCGCTGAATGCATCCAGGCTTTTTGTTCTATCTGATTATGCCTTATATGATGCCAAAAAATTCCGTAACTCCGTAAGAGTATATGAAAAGGGGATGAAGATCGCAGAGTGACTGCTCGGTCTGTCCCCTATTTTTTGACTTGACATTACATAATGTGAAATGTTACAATGTGTGTAACGTTGAGAGAAACAAGGAGAAAGAAAATGGATCATATCAAACTATCTACCAAAAAGGAACTGGAAATTTATATGAACCCGGTGAGGCAGAATCTTCTCCGGTTACTGGAGCGTTCCAAACTGCCCATGACACCAAAGCAGCTTTCACAGAAGTTGGACATCTCCCCCTCCAGTGTTCAGCATCATATTAAAAAACTGGAGTCACTTGGGGTCATTGCGCTGGATCATACAGAGAATATTAATGGAATCACTGCCAGATATTATTGTCCGACTTATGTCAATGTCCGGATCGGCCTGGACCACCCCGACGATACTCAGCTCCAGAAAGAGGTTCTGGTTCAGGAGCAGATTGCAAGAACCTATGAAGGTTTTTTAACACAGAAGAAAAAATTTATAGAGCAGTATAATAATGAGGATTTGGAATCAAGGTGGAATTTGGGAGATATTATGACCGGAGTGGTCCACCTGACACCTTTAGAAGGGGATGAATTATTGAAGCTTATCAGGGAGTTTCTGGATGCCCATGCGACCCCTTCTGAAGAGAAGTCTCCGTGGGAATATGCATTTATTCTTTATAATGCAGAGGAAAATCTGTATGAGTAGGATAAAACAGCTGATAATTTTTTTAAACTATGCTTCCCTGGGAATTCTTCTGCCAGTGCTTACTTTAATCCTTCTGAAAAAGGGAGCAGATCTTAAAACCCTTCCTTTGTTAATTGCCAGTTATTCCGCTGCGGTGTTATGCTTTGAGTTGCCCAGCGGAATCTGTGCAGATTTGTATGGGAGAAAAACTGTTTTTCTCATATCCGGAGTCTCCCAGCTTTTATCGGTTGGTCTGCTCTTTTTCTCACAGAGTCTGGTCTGGTTATTTTGCTGCCTCGTTCTCAATGGAATCAGCAGGGCTTTTTCTTCCGGAAGCCTGGATGCCTTAATTGTAGATCAGGCATTGGCCGAAAGAGGAGAGGAATGTCTGCCTGATGTGACCTCCCGTCTTGCTATCATGGAACAGACAGGTCTGGCACTGGGGTGTATTCTTGGAGGTTTTCTTTCCAGTTTGGGAGATTCCTATAATGCCAACATTCTGCTTCGCATTATATTAACCGCGGTAACCATGGGTCTTTGTATCTTTGGAATAAAGGAAGAACGGTTATTTGGCAGTGAAATACAACGCCCCAACCTTGTCAGCCATTTAAAGGAAGGATTTGTTACTGTATTCTCAAGGAGGGATTTTCCATTTATTTTAGCTGGCATGATTTTCACCGGATTTTTTATTACTCCCATTGAGACATACTGGCAGCCGGTTTATCTGAAACTTTCTGATTCATCACAGGGAACCTGGATGTTGGGAGTACTATCCTTTGTGGGATTTTTTCTGGCAGCCGCAGGAAATTCACTCTGCCGCAGGCTGCTCTTAAAATATCCTGGAAGACAGTGGAGAATCTACAGTATCAGTCGTGTTTTAGGTGGAAGCGCTTTACTGATTCTGGCTCTTTTTCAATCGGCTTGGATATTTGTTGTTTTATATGGAGGTATTTACATGCTACTTGGAACCGGCAGTGTGGCTGAAAATACTTTAATCAACCAGTATACGCCAGGTCCTTTGAGAGCCAGTGTTTTGTCGGTGGGATCATTTCTCTTACAGACAGGATCCATGCTCGGTTCTGTTTACAGCAGCCTGACGGTGGGCCGCATCGACGTAACAGGTCTCTGGCTTACCTCTGGTGGAGTTTTAATCGGATATACCTTTTTAATTACTTTGCTTTTAATGGCTCAAAAAAAGAAAATAAATTTATATGATATTGAATCATTTGAAAACTCCTGATATAAATAAAGGTACAGGCATTGAAAAGAAGCTGTTTTTGCGGATTTCCGGAATAACCAGGTTCTCATGCCAGAAAAGGTACCGGAATCAGAAATGGCGACCCAGAGCTATGCTGGATCGTCATTTTTTGGTTAATTAAAAAGGCCCTTTTTAAAATCTGGAAATATTTGGATTATTTTCCAGAGATTAAACCGTCATATAATAAAATATTATAAGCAAAGGAGTTTTTACCATGCCAAGAAGAGGAGAAAATATTTATAAACGGAAAGATGGGAGATGGGAAGGAAGAACATTAAAACAAACGGGGAAATATCAGTATTTTTATTCCAAAAGCTATAAAGGCGTTAAGGAAAAGATGAAAAATTTTAAAGAAAACCAGGTGTCTGCCAAAGAAAAAAGATCTGATGAGATAAAGGGAGGGGCGGCGCTTTTTGAGGAATGGCTCATTGATGTTTCTATAAGAGTAAAGCCTTCAACCTTTGAAAGCTATTATCGCTGCATAAATAAGTATGTGATTCCATTTTTTGAAAAAGAGAAAGATCAGCGTATTACCACGGGATCTGTCGCACGGTTTGTGAAGGAAATGTATGAAAATGAGGAACTGGCAGATTCATCTAAAAAGAAGAATCTTACTATTTTTAAGATTGCAGTCAAGGAGATATTAAAAGGTTCTGCTGATTGCTTTGCGGTTATGGATTTAATTAAATATCCAAAACCGGATGATAAAGAAGTTGAGGTTTTCTCCATGAAAGAGCAGCGCCAGATTGAACAGTTAGCTTTTCATTACAATGACAGGAGAGCCATAGGGATTCTTCTTTGTTTTTATACCGGTATCCGTCTTGGAGAACTATGCGCATTAAAATGGGGGGATATTGATATGGAAACAGGAACTTTATCCATTAGCAGAACCGTATCCCGAATCCGCCATTTTGAAGAGGAGGAACACAAGACCGCGCTTTTTGTGGGAGCACCAAAAAGCCGTAAATCCATGAGAAAGATTCCTCTTCCCCAGTTTTTACTTAATATGCCAGTACTGACTACATATAAGAGCAGAAATCAGGATAATTATATATTTACAGAGACAAGCGTACCTTTTGACCCCAGGTGTTTTCAGAAGCTTTATAAGCGGCTTTTAAAGGAAGCTCACGTTAAGGACCGAAAATTCCATGCCATCCGCCATACCTTTGCCACACGGGCACTGGAACTGGGAGTGGATATTAAGACGATCAGCGAGCTTCTTGGACATTCCAGTGTATCCATTACCTTAAATGTCTATGCCCATTCTCTGATGGAACAAAAAAAGGCTGCTATTGAAAAATTCAATGATATGTATCAACTGAATGCTGATTTGAGCGGATCGTTAATAAAAAATAATTATGAAATTATGGAAGATTCCTATGCCAGGTAGGTTGAAAAATACATATTTTTTTATTTTCAGTTACAAATTAAATAAACATTCTCCCTTTTTCTGTCTCAATTGACAAATATCTACATATTGTTATATAATATTGATTAATTAAATGCTGTAAATATTTTACAAAAAATACAATTTATTTCCAGAATGCAAATGATGAGTAGGAGGATATGGCTGTGGCGGGAAGGATTAAGGCATTTCAGAGGATCATTAAAAAAACAGAGGAGGGTAATGATTCGGAAGGAAAGAAAAAATCCATAAAAGGAAGATTGCTATTTGGCATCATCACCATGTGCGTCGCAATTTCCGTCCTCTTTGGACTTTTTAATGGTTATCTTTTCTACCGTGATGCAAAAAAAAGCACTGATATGAGACTGATGGAATCTGCAGAAGCTTATAGTCAGTCTGTTCAAAATGCTATTGATATTTATAAGATAAAGATTGAGGCAATCGCACAATACACCTCTATTACAAATCAGAATAAGAATGCAGATCAAAGAAAAGATGCGATGGATAAGCTGGCGCAGGATTACGGTTTTCTGGAGGTCACAACTGCGGATGTGAACGGGAAAGCAGCAAATGGGACAGATGTGAGCCAGATGGAGTTTTTTAACCGGGCGATGAAGGGAGAAACCTACATTTCAACCACCATGAAAAACGAGGAGCTGGGCAAAACGGTTCTGGTGATTGCAGCTAAGATAAATAACGGACAATACAATGGAGTTGTAACCGGAACTCTGGATGCGGATGTCTTCAGCAAAATGATTGACGGTGTATCCATTGGAAAATCAGGTTATGGATTTATCGTAGATAAAGAAGGAAAGGTAGTTGCCCATAAGGACAGAGCTACCGTTACCAATGAAATAAACTATATTGAGATGGGAAAAACCGATAAAACCTTTGCGGCAACTTCCGATAATATTAAGGATATGATTGCAGGCAATACCTCTATCCGCTCATCCCGTTTAAGGGGTAAAACGCTGGTAATGGGATATACGCCTATTACTAATTCTGACGGCTGGTCCATTGCAGTAGTAGCAGAACAGTCGGAGATGATGAATGGTTTCTATCAGTCACTTGTAATAACTATTATACTGGCGGTTTTGATGATTCTGGCGTCTTTAAACATGGCATTCAGAATTGCGGGGCCGATCGTTAAGCCAATTATAAAGCTGGTAGAACGTATTAAAGCTCTTGATGAAGGAGATCTGCATTCCGAAGTACCTCAGATTAAGACTGGAGATGAGCTTGAATCTCTCTCCCAGTCATTTACAGGAACAGTTAATACACTTAATAATTATATTAATGAGATTTCCACAGTATTAAGCGGTTTGGAAAAGGGAGATTGTACCGTTTTGGTAACCCAGGATTACAAAGGCGATTTTGTACAGATTAAAGATTCTTTAAACGGAATTACATACAACTTAAATTCTGTATTTACAAAGATCAAGGAATCCTCCGACAGAGTAGCAGACGGATCTAAGCAGATTTCCGATGCTTCCCAGGCTCTTGCATCAGGAGCAGCCGAGCAGGCGGCCACAGTTGAGGAATTAAGTGCGTCTGTAAGCGGTGTATCAACCCGTGCCCAGGAGAATGCGGACAATGTTCAGAAAGCAACTGGATACGTAAGACAGGCTGTAAGCGGAATGGATGAAGGCAACGCCTATATGGAAAAGCTGGATCATTCCATGAAAGAAATCGGACTGTCTTCAGAGAAAATTTCAAGTATTACCAAGGTAATCGAGGACATTGCATTCCAGACCAACATACTGGCCCTCAATGCAGCAGTTGAATCAGCCAGAGCCGGAGAGGCAGGTAAGGGATTTGCAGTCGTTGCAGATGAAGTCCGTAATCTTGCGGGTAAATCGGCAGAGGCTGCCAAGCAGACGGCAGAACTCATTGGTCACTCAGTTGAGACTGTATCAGAAGGCGTAAAGATTGCCTATGAAACCACCCGGATTTTAAAATCAGCTGCCGAGAAGTCCGGACAGGTAGAACGAACCATTCAGGAGATTGCAGCAGCCTCCAATGAACAGGTAGAGGCAATCGAGCAGATTAACCAGGGACTTAATCAGGTGTCTTCCGTAGTACAGACCAATGCCGCAACGGCGGAAGAAAGCTCCGCTTCCAGTGAAGAGTTAGATGCCCAGGCTCAGGTATTAAAACAGGAAGTTGAAAGATTCAATCTTCAGGGTGAATGTACTCAGCAAAGAGAGGAACCTGTGTTTTATGAAGCTGCAGCTACAGCTGAGCTCCAGAATGATAGGGAATTCCAGGAATATACAGCACAAAAAGAAGAGACTATATCACCCGTTTCCTATATACATGACTCAGCAAAATATTAATTAATCAGATCAGCCGCAAGATGGAAAAACATGTTGCGGCTGATCTTTTATGTTTTGCGTCAGGTGAGTTCATGATATAATAGCAAAAAAGGGGGACCTAGTGGTGAAAATTGACAGGCTGATCGGAATCATTTCCATATTGCTGCAAAAAGAAAAGGTGACAGCACCTTATCTTGCTGAGAAGTTTGAAGTATCCAGAAGAACCATAAACCGTGATGTGGAGAATTTATGTAAGGCTGGAATACCAATCGTCACAGAACAGGGGAAAAATGGTGGGATTTCTATCGCTGAGGGCTATAAGGTAGATAAGACTTTATTTACCTCTGGGGAGATACAGGCAATTCTTTCGGGGTTAAAGAGTCTGGACAGTGTATCAGGAAGCAACCGGTATCAGCTTTTAATGGATAAGCTTTCCTGTGGCAGTAATGATTATGTAGGTGCCAGCGGTCCGGTGGTCATCAATTTAAGTTCCTGGTACCAGTCATCCCTTCCGCCTAAATTCGAACTGATTAAGGATGCAATCGAGAGAAAAAAGAAGATTGAGTTTCATTATTACGGTCCTGGTGGGGATAACACAAGGTTATTAGAACCCTGTTTGTTGATATTTGAATGGTCTTCCTGGTATGTTTGGGGATATTGCCTGCTTAGAGATGATTTCCGTATGTTTAAATTAAACCGGATGGATCAGATCCGATGCACCAATGAGGACTGTGAAAAAAGGGAGATTCCTCTCTACCATATGGATCCCCGTAAAGTTTCGTGGACCAATGGTGTGGAGGTAACAGCAGAATTTGATAAATCCATGAAATGGAGACTTATAGAGGAATTCGGCATTAACAGCTTCATCGAAAATGCAGACGGCAGGTTATTAATCAATATAGGCTGGTCGGATCAGGAGTCTTTATTTGGCTGGCTGCTTGGATTCCGGGATTGCGTGCGGATTATTGAACCAGTGGAATACCAGAAGGATTTTTTAAATCTGCTGGAACGGATTAAGAATCTATATTGATAAATAGAATCACCTGGTACCATATTGACAATGACCATGGAATCTATCATAATATACAGATACCCCTTATGGTATCCGGAGGTGCCAAATGAAACAGTGTATGGATGCAGATAATCTGCATCGGCGTTTAAAAAAGATCATCGGTCAGGTTCAGGCGATTGACCGTATGGTAGATGAAGATGTCCCCTGTGAGGACGTACTTGCCCAGATCAATGCAGCAAAATCTGCGCTGCACCGGGTTGGACAGGTAGTTTTGGAGGGACATATTAATCATTGTGTCAGAGATGGAATTGAGCATGGAGATGCCGATAAAACCATAGAGAGTTTTACAAAAGCAGTCGAGCGTTTCGCCAACATGACATAATTGATACGTAGAAGCAGGACATCCGTGAATGCGGAGGCCCTGCTATTTTTTTTCCACAGCTACCCATATTTCGCAGGAATAGTCTGGATTGTTGACATCATCGGATGGATAGACTTCAAAGTCCGTACCCCCGCAGGGCTTGTATTCACTGGCGGGGAAAAACTCACTGTAGATTTGCTGATACAGTCTGGTAAATGCATCTGGCATGGAACCGATGCATGGAAATACGGCATACGTATGAGCCGGAACTTCCCATATCACCAAATCTTTTTCTGCAGGCAGAGTACCGTCATAGAAAACACCGATGGCATAAGGACAGCCGGGATCTGCTGCATCTTTTCCAAAACCGGTTCCCGCTATGTTTTTCCCAAACATCGTATCAGAAGAAATATACCTGGCAAGCACGCCAATTGTTCCATCCATGCGGCATTGTTTCCAGAAGTCAGATATTCGGGCAGAGGTCAGTTCATTTTTGCCGGACACCTCCATGGGCTTACCAATCATTTGAAAGCTGTTTCTCTTTTCAATCCTGTAATCGGTTACATTGGCTCCAGTCAGTATCAGCTTAACAGAAAGACGGGAAAATGATTTCAGACTGGCACCATTACGCACCTGGGTAGGGGACACGCCATGAAAGCGTGTAAAAGCGCGGCTGAAGCTTTCCTGGGTGTCGTAACCATATTTTACGGCGATATCCAGAATGCGTGTGTCAGTGTCTGCCAGATCACACCCTGCCAGAGTCAGCTTTCGCATACGGATATATTCTCCCAGAGTAAATCCGCAGAGTATTCCGAATACCCGCTGAAAATGAAAGCTGGATGAACATGCCTGCTTTGCAATCTCACTAAAATCCAGTTCAGTGGTTATATGATCTTCCACGTAATCCACTGCTTTTTGAATGCCACTTATCCAATCCATCTTTGTTTCTCCCCTTGTTTTATTCAAATAGTGGAATGATATCTCTGGTAATCAGCGTAGTCTGTATTTTGAAATTCGGTACAAACCGGGACGCAATTGCTACAACAATACTTTTTTCAGGATCGACAAAGATAAAGTTTCCGCTATCACCAATCGCTGCATAACAACGGTCTCCCTCACTGCCTGTAATCCACCACAAATAGCCATATAAAAAATCTCCCCAACGGTTCCTTACTTTCGTACATTCTTCAATCCATTTCCGCGATAAAATTTCTCTGCCTTCATAGCTGCCGCCGTTTAAATAAAGCTGTCCGATTTTTGCCATATCCCTTGGAGTAAGGCAAAGTCCCCATCCAGCAGTGTTCACGCCCTGTGGATCCACCACCCAGCCGTTTACAGATCTGCTATATAGAAAGGCAAGATGCTCCTCTTTATTTCTGATTATTGTATTACCGGGAATTGTTATGCCCAGTGGTGTAAACAGATTTTCTGCTGCAAAATCAAATACGGATCTGCCTGTGGAGTTTACTATAATTCCGGATAAAATCTGTGTACCAACGGTGGAATACTTAAAATCTCCTGTTATACCAGATTTACCTCCCAATAAATCCAGGGCAGATTTAGTCCAGTCATCACTGGAATAGACCTTTGTGTAAGGTTCCGACTTATATTTATATGGTGCAGTCATGGTAAGCATATTTTTTATGGTGACCTGCTTTATGGTCTGTTCCCCGCGCTTAAGCTTGTAAGCCGGGAAAAAATCCAGAACTTTCTGATCGGGGCTTTTAATATAACCCTGATCAATGGCAATACCAATCAGCGTGGCTACAATGCTTTTGGTTACCGACATTACGTGAACAGCATCCACTGAGGTATAGCCGTCAAAATAGCATTCATAAACAACTTCCCCCTTTTTTTGTACAACGATACCTGCTATATTATCGTAATCTGCTGCAATTATATTTTCTAACCCAATAATACCATGGTTCATGACATTTCCCCGCTTTCTTCTTCAATAATCCATTACAGTTACAATGATACGGGAAAACGGACTTAACTGCCTGACATTTTGTGCGGAGCGGTGTCATATGCAGCTATAGTACAGTATATCAGAATATGGTTTTTTTTCAATCGTAGTAAAAATGCATGTTTCTGCTTGACAATTGATACCCATGGGGGTATATTTGATTATGTTTAGTACATATACCCCTATTGGTATATAAAAGGGAGGCAGATCATGAATCGTATCAATGAATTTTTAGAGTGGGGTGGCCCCTTGAAAGAAAAAGGGAGTCTGGCAGTTTCTGTGATTGCCCTTATTATCAGCTTTTTTGATTTGGCACCAATACCCTTTGATGCTGCCTGGATTGCAGTTCTTCTTTGCGGCATTCCAATTGTTCTGGAGGCAGTAATTGGCTTAATTACTGAATTTGATATAAAAGCAGATTTGCTGGTATCCATTGCACTGATTGCTTCTGTCATAACTGGGGAGATATTTGCTGCAGGAGAAATTGCTTTCATTATGCAGTTAGGGGCATTTCTTGAAGATTTTACAGTGAAACGGGCAAGAGACGGGATTGAAAAACTGGTGCATTTAACTCCCCGCACAGCCAGGAGGCTTAATGGGGCGCTGGAAACGATTATTCCGGCAGATGAGGTATTAAAGGGAGATCTTCTTCGAGTAATACCGGGAGAGACGGTTCCTGCAGACGGAGTCATCACAACTGGAAGAACCTCTGTAAATCAGGCTGTTATGACGGGGGAATCACTTCCTGTGGACAAAGGACCAGGAGATGAAGTTTCCAGTGGTACAGTCAATCAGTTTGGCTCTTTTGATATGGAGGCAACCAGGGTAGGAGAGGACAGTTCCATACAGAGAATGATACGTCTGGTTCAGTCTGCAGATGCACGAAAGGCTAAAATAGTAGGTGTTGCAGACCGATGGGCGACGTGGATTGTGGTGATTGCCCTGGCAACTGCTGTACTGACCTGGTTTTTTACAGGCGAGCCAATGCGAGCTGTTACCATACTGGTTGTATTTTGTCCCTGCGCACTTGTTCTGGCTACCCCAACAGCCATTATGGCGGCCATAGGCAATGCGACAAAGCATGGCTTCCTGGTCAGGGAGGGAGATGCACTGGAACGTTTGTCTGCAGTCAGGAAACTGACCTTTGACAAGACTGGCACTTTAACCTATGGGATTCCCCAGGTGGTGTCCGCAGTCAGTTTTACAAAAGAGTATGGGGAAGATGAAATATTTGAGCTGGCAGCAGCGGCAGAGTCACGTTCGGAACATCCGCTTGGAAAAGCCATAGTCCGCTCATTGAAAGAGCAAAAGAAAAAGGAGGGAATGCCCGCAGATGAATTTGAGATGATTCCCGGACGGGGTGTCAAGGCTGTTGTTAAGGGAAAGAAAATTCTGGCTGGTACCCCGGAGCTTTTGTCTGAAAACGGAATTCTGATGGAAGAATGGCATAAAAGAGAGGCAGAATTTTATCTTAATCAGGGCTGCACGGTTATCTATCTTTCAGAAGGCAATATTCCTGCTGGTTTTCTTGCATTATCGGATACCATCAGAAAGGAGGCAGGTGAGGTGATTGAACGAATTAAAGAAATTGGTTCGGAACCTGTGCTGCTTACAGGGGATCATAAAAGCGCTGCCATGCATATTGCGGGTCAGCTTGGTATTATGGAGATTCATGCAGAGTGTCTGCCTGAAGATAAACTCAATTGGGTGAATACCTATGAGGAGGAAAAGAAACGGGTTTGCATGATCGGTGATGGTATCAATGATGCCCCGGCTTTAAAACGTGCTTTTGTTGGGATAGCCATGGGCGGAATCGGCAGTGATATAGCAGTGGAAGCCGCGGACATTGCCCTGGTAAGCGATGATATAAAAGAAATCCCCCATCTGCTGGCTCTGTCAAAGAAGATGATGAGTACCATACATTATAATCTGTTCTTTTCCATGTTCTTAAACTTTACGGCTATTATACTGGCGGTAACCGGAATATTAAATCCGGTGGTAGGCGCACTGGTACATAATGCAGGATCTCTGGCAGTAATCATTAACTCAGCGTTTCTTCTGAAATGGAGTACAAAATAAATAAGCAGCATTGGAAAGCCTAACTTTTCAATGCTGCTTATCTGTTAATCTTTTTGTTTACCGTTTACAAAGGCTTTAATTGCTGCAAAACTTTCCGCACTGATCACATGTTCAATCCGGCAGGCATCCTCTAATGCGATCTTACGCTCGACGCCCAGAGTCATAAGCCAGTCCGAAAGGAAGGTGTGGCGCTCGTACATCCGCTCTGCGATTTCCTGACCCTTTTCCAACAGCGTTATATGTCCACTTTCATCCATATCAATAAAACCATTCTCGCGAAGATTCTTCATTGCCACACTGACGCTGGGTTTGGAAAATTCCAACTCACCGGCTATATCAATTGAGCGTACATATCCGTTGCGTTTATGCAGCATTAAAATTGCTTCCAGATAATTTTCAGCAGATTCCTGTATTTTCGTAACAGCACCTTCTTTCAATGTTCTTTTTGTATCTGTTTATTGTAACACAAACAGGCCTGTATTTTCAAGTCAGGTTATCCAATCCTTTTTCATGCTTTTTTATCATGGTACGAAACTGACTAATGGTAATTTCCAGTTCTTTGCTGGCGGATCGTAAGGAGTACTCCCGGTTCAGCCATTTTTCATATACAGGAAAGAATTCATCCGGAAGGGGGGAGGGATATCTCCCAAGATGCTTTCCCTGTGCTTTTGCTATGGCAATTCCTTCTGCCTGCCTTTGTCTGATATTTTCTCTTTCCGCCTGGGCTACATAAGAAAGCAGCTGTAAGACAATATCAGAGATCAGCGTTCCAATTAAATCTTTATTGGTCCGTGTATCGAGAATTGGCATGTCAATAATCACGATGTCTGCTTTTGTGATTTTAACAATATCTCTCCATTCTTTCTGAATGTCTTCATAATTTCTTCCAAGGCGGTCCAGACTTTTTACTACCAATACATCGCCCTCTTTCAATTTGCGCTTTAATTTCTGGTACTGGGGACGGTTAAAATCTTTTCCCGACAATTTATCACAGTAAATATTTTTCTCTAAAACTCCCCATTTAATCAACTCTACCAGCTGCCGTTCAACGTTCTGATCAAGCGTAGATACTCTGACGTAACCATAGAAATTATTCATATATTATTTACCTCCTGTCTTTTCTATTATGGCAGAAAGAGTAGATTTTAAAATGAGACAAGCATAAAGTATTGCTAAAAAGGTGTACCTTTCTATATCGACACCCAAAATCTCCTTTCTGCTATATTTTTGTTGAAATATGTCGAAGTTTTT
>SVDS01000241.1 GCA_015057715.1 Paenibacillaceae bacterium | reverse complement strand
GCATAGTTGTTTTGAAAGTTCATGGTGTAAATATTTTTTGCGTACAAATATTCATGTTCATTGTCATAGGAGGTGAGAATATAGGGATCGGTCTGCTCTCTTTGGGTTCCCAGCACCCATTCTACATAATAGGTCAGGCTTAAATACTTCACTTTATCCGACTGATTCTTAAGGGTTAAGTTCCATAGTTTTAATGATTCATGAAGAGGACAAAATACAGTCAGCTCCTGCTCAACCATTGATTCCTCATGAAGAAACCGGCTGTATCCAAACCCATGCCTTACCCGGTATATGCCTCTGTCAGATCTGCCCAGAGACATCGGTGTCATTACCTCTCCGGTTATTTCATCCATAATATAGATTGCCTCCCCCGCCCTGTCACTGACCGGGTCGTTGGACCAGGGTGTAAGCTTATTCTCCCGGCTATTGACACTCCAGGTAAAGCCTGCCCCCGACTCCGATATCTGGAAACCAAAGTCTTTGTTTGAGATTACATTAATCCAGGGTGCCGGCGGCCTGTTATTTCCGTCCAGCAGAATTTCATATTCTCTGCCATCACAGACAAATCCTCCAAAGCCATTAAAAAACTCATAATTCTCCATAAGTCCTAATATTCCTCCAGCAGCTCCAATTGATTTTCTTTCCGTTTTGTAAAATAAATACCTGTTTTCTCTGAAAACACCACCCGGGCAACCGTATACAGCAAATCAATCTCTGCCGGCAGAAGCTCATACGTATGCAGGGTAAAGAAGCTGGTCTTACCGCTTCCGGAATCATAGATTCGCAGAGAACTGGTCAGATCATTGATTAACTGATCTACCTCCTGAAGATAACCATATTTGGAATCCACCAGAATAACCAGATCTACCATCACAAGATTTACTCTTAAATATTCGTACGCCTTTAATACATCTTTGATGATTCGCTCCTCTTCAATGGACCTGGCTACAAAAAGCAGAATAGGGTTATCTCCGGAAATGCCAAATTTCCATAAAAAACTCTGATTCTTAAAATTTCTCCGGATATTTTCATGAGGTCCCCGGAAAATACCGCAAGGATAAAAGATAGGGCTGATCATATCCTGAAAGGAGTTGAGCTGTGTTTTGGTAATCTCCAGGTACTTTAACTCCAGATTGCTTTGAAGCCTGAATTTCTCCAGAAGATCATCAATCCGGTAACTTACGTTTAATTCCTCTGCAATTTTTACTGCTTCTTCTTTCCTGCTGCATACACCGGTAATGAAAGTTAAATTGGCTGATTCTCCTGCTCCGATGCATATCTGTACCCGAATGCTCATAATGGGATCGTTGCAAAAACCAGGATCATTAAAAAAGGCAATGCTGTTTACGACACAATCCGGATTTTCCAACGTATTGTTTCTGCCGATAAATCGTTTTCTGTCATTTTCAAATTCAACCTTTTTGCACCGTTTTTCATCGGTTTTTACCATATGCATGACGTAAGAATTGTCGGTCTCATTCTTTTGACGTCTTTTCGCCAGGAAAATATTCTGTTCTTTCACATATTCGCTTTCAAGAAAGAGTTTATTAAACGCCGGGTGGCTGATCTCTGCCATATGGGTATCGTCTACTACTTCCATATAACTGGTCACCTCCAGCTGCTTTTCCTCATTTCCATGATTGGTCAGTGTGACCTTGCGAATCTCAAAATTGCGGTCTGCGTTCAGGCTGACAATCATATGAGTTGAAATGTCCCCATCCTTTCGTTTAAATTCCGCCTGGTGGGGGCTGAAAATCACCTGATACTCGTCCGGCTCGATCCGGGTGGGGTGGTAGGCTGCACTCCAGTATTTTCCCTGCCTCTTGTCCTTAATATAGATATAGTTCCCTGTATTAGCATAGACATCGGATCTCCAGCGGTAAAGCATGCGGTCCTCATATTGACTGAACCCATCCCCGTCTGAGGTAATCATCAGGGAATACTTCCCGTTTGACAGATAATTTACAATGGGTGTGGTTAAACCTGTACGATTGATATACCGGTTATTGTAACGATCTTCTGTAAAAAGAGGTTTTCCTATTTTTATGGTATACCCCTGTTTTGCAATGGAAATCAAATAAGACTGGCGTTTTTCTTCCAGCAGAACTTCCGTTGCCTTTATCATCATTTCCGCGTGAAACCGTTCTTTTAAAATCCCCTCATTCAGGTAATTATTAATTGCAGCCAGATTCATCCCCTGATGATGGGCCATATAGGATTTCACAATGCAGTAAGGTTTTAAATCCACGGAACTGGGCACATCAAAATCAATGGATTCATAGAAACCATATTTACCGTAAGCACCTAATTCTTTCAGCCTCTTTAAATTGCTGATACATTCCTTTTCTGCTGTATTCAGTGCCAGTATTGTGGCATAAGGTGCCACTACCAGAGAATCCTTACGGACTGGCTGAAGCCTTATCTTTGGAACGCCGAATGCCTTATACTGGTAATTGGCATTTAAATCGAAACGGTAATATTGGGATTCTGATATTCCCCAGGGGATTTCTGCTTCTTTGGCATACTTCATCTGCTGGAGCACTGCTGCTTTAGAGGTCTGTTCATAGACAGAGCCTTCATATTCCTTCAGTACAAGATTCGGCATAAGATACTCGAACATGGTACCGCTCCAGGATACGAAACATGGAATACCCTTTACTACCGTTAACGGCCTTCCCAGCTTATACCAGTGTTTTAATGGTACTTCTCCCATTGCCACGGCAAGCAGACTTGTAAGCGATGATTCCGATGCCATCAGGTCGTAGCAGCCATCGTCTAACGTATGGGAGGATACATGATATCCGATATGAAACAGCATCCTCTTTTCATCAAATAAAAATCGAAAATCCACATTTGCCAGCATGCTGTCTATTTTACTGCATAAGGTTCTGATTCGGGCCGTCATCATCTCATCCGGGCTTACCGGCTTGTCAAGCTGCTCTAACAGACCATTTTTCAGTGCGATCATATGACCCCAGAAATTACCGCTGTCTACCGTTGATATATAGGCAGGATTAAGCACCTCCAATGTTTCAATGTGATACCAGTTATAGAGATGTCCCTTCCATTTCTCCATCTTCTGTACTGTTCCCATCAGGTTTTCGATTGCTCCCACTGTGGAGTTTAACGTCTCAAATCCAAGATCCATAGCTGAAAGAATTGACAGAAACTGAAGCCCTATATTGGTGGGAGATGTTTTATCACTGATTCTTTCAGCTTTTGAGGACTTATAGTTATCCGGACAGAGCCAGTTGGTCTCCTTTGTGGAAAAATCCTTAAAAAACTGCCAGGTTCTGCGGGCGGTATCCATAAGAAGTTCCTGATTCTCCGCCTGATCTTTTTGATGGTGTATGATTTTTTGCTGGCTGATCCGGTAAGCAGTTTCAAAAGCCAGAAACCAGTCTGCCATAACAAGCGTTGCCAGACATATTCCTGCCAGAGACAGATTGCCAGATAACAATAGTAATAAAAGGCAAAGTGCCGGGAGAAGAGAACTCCACATCGTGAGGAAATAACCTTTTCTGGAATTAATCACGGAGGCATCCACGGATTCGGCCGTATTCCAGCGGAGCAGGTTTTTCTTACTGATCATTAACCGGTACAGAGTTCTGACAATTGCATCCAGTGCCACATAAGCGCGGTAGGGCATAATCGTAAATTCCAGAAATGCTCTGACAAACATCACCGACAGTTCTTTTAAAAATCCTTTATACACAAACGCAAGCTTTGGCCGTATGAGCTTTTGAGTGAACACAGCCAATAATAAAATAATCAGATTAAACAGGTCATTGAAGAAAACAAGGGGCAGCCAAAGATAATATGCATCTGGCAGCCACAAAAAATTAAGGAGTATAAACAAGGTTTTACTAAACGGAACCAGGCTCCTTCTTAAGTTGTCAAAAATTTTCCACCTGGATAGAGGGCCTAAGCTTCTGCCATCCGCAGTTTTACTAATAAACAGCCAAGGCACCAGCTGCCAGTCTCCCCGCAGCCAGCGGTGTTCTCTTTTTGTAAATGATAAAACGCTGTTTGGAAAATTATCCATAATCCTGGCTGTACTGGAAAAAGCCGTTCTTGCATAACAGCTTTCAAAAAGGTCATGGCTTAGAATCCTGTTTTCCGGTACCTTGTTATGAAGTACCGTATGGAAGGCTTTCCTGTCATAGATCCCTTTCCCGATATAGATTCCCTGGTTGAAGATATCCTGATAGATATCTGATATTACAGTTCCGTAATGAGCAAGTCCGGTTTCTCCGCCGAATATTTTTGTAAACCTGCTGGCATTCTTATCCGCAATATGATTTCTGACGGAGGGCTGAATGATGACATAGCCTTCCTCTACCTTCCGGCCTGACGGGTCAAGAACCGGTCTGTTTAACGGGTGATCAATTAATCCCACCAGTTTTGCCGCATTGTCACGAATCAGATTAGTATCTGCATCCAGTGTAATCACATACTGGAAGGTGGTAAGAAGATTTTCATCACAATAAACGTCTGTAAATGTGGTACTGTCTTTTCCTGTCCCGTCTAAAAGGTTATTAAACTCTTCCAGCTTTCCTCGTTTTCTCTCCCAGCCCATATAGCAGTTCTCTGCCTG
>SVDS01000240.1 GCA_015057715.1 Paenibacillaceae bacterium | reverse complement strand
GATGAGCTTATGCGTACTGGATGGATTCAAAGGGATGATTCCTGGTATTTCACAACTGACACTGGCGAGCTTCAGGGTGGAATTATGAAAATCAATGGTAATGTATACTACTTTAACACCAATTCGCTGAAAATGGTAACAGGGCTCTACACCTATAATAATAATACCTATAATTTTACCGAAAACGGAACGACAAACGGTGATCCTTACGTGTATACAGAATGGAATAGTGATGGCACCATTAGAAGGGGTAAAAAAATTAAAGTTCGTTAACCTTTACAACTTCCGGCTTAACTGGTTTTGATATAAGTACACTACAAGAGAAGGGAAGAATGGAATTGGATTTGGTAACTCACACCTTCCTTCCCTTCTTTATACACTTTTATTTGTAAGTATCCAGAGTGGATAACAGTTTTAAATTCACCTGCTCGTTTTTGTTAAACACATTGTCTTTAAAATTTTCAGGTGTGATTGAGGGTTCGTACCAAATCTGTCCCTTAAAATAGTTATTTAAATCCTGATTATTAAAAATATAACCATGCCTTGCATAAATCTCATTCTTGGCCAGATGTATGATTAATGGAGGAACCTGATCAAAATCCTGTTTCTGATAAATTTTCAAATCGGTGAAATATAAAGGTTCTACAACAGAAGAAATATCCCTTACCTCCCGGATATTTTCTAAATAATCGGATACTTCTGGATAAAAAGAACATTGATCCCGGTATCTTTTTCGTTCTGCAATTGCATTTTGCATTTCGCTATCCGTCCAATGGGCATAGTATTTTTCATACATCACATCGAATAAATCTGTTTCGGTTGTCATGCTGGCTGTAGTTTCAATGCTTTTCTCCCCATCTTCTTTATTCTGTTTCGAGCGCTCCAGCTTATATTCACCTGAAAATCCGTACCCGGATAAATTGTTATCTTTCATCTTATAATCCTGTACCTCAATCTGGATGGCATTATCATTGCTGAATGTAATATGAAGAATTCCAGAACCGCCCCAGCCGTCATCGTCATATTTATAGTTCAATTCCCCATTGATTATCTTACCAGTAATATTATCGATTTCTGCGATACGTTGGGTGGTGCCCTGTTGCATAAATAAGTATCCGTTTAAGTTAGATTTATCTGTGACCTGAAAAGAAAATTCTAAACCACCATAAGAGAGAGCCTCTTCATGACTGAAACTGCTTTCAGTCCAAAGACCGGAGAACCCTTCGTAATTATCGTTCTCCGTTTGTGAAATTCCAGCCGTGCTGGCTTGATCCACAGTTTCTGGCTTTGCGTTGCTGGTATTGATTTTCCCGCACCCAGATAAGGTAAGAATACAGATAATCATTATAATTGTTTTGTTTTTCATAAGAAGCACCTTTCTGATCAGCCACTGTATAACAGTTGATGATAGTATAACATAATTCTTTCACTAAGGGGAGGGCGCCAAGACTCTAAGAGAAATAAAATAGTTCAATAACCTTGTAAATGCTCCGTGACATCATCACAGAAATAAATATTTTTTTGAGGTAGAATAACATCATCAAGAACATAGTTGTTATAAACGGAAAGGAGCATATACGATGAGCGTATTGAAAATAACGAAGGAAAATTTTGAGAAAGAGGTAATGCAGTCAGATAAACCCATCTTACTGGACTTCTGGGCATCCTGGTGCAGCCCGTGCAAGATGGTAGGACCCGTAGTAGAGCAGGTGGCTGCAGAAACGATAGATGTGGCAAGAGTCGGCAAGATTAATGTAGATGAGGAGCAGGAACTTGCCCAGGCATTTAAGGTAATGAGCATACCTACTTTAGTGGTTATGAAAGAAGGAAAAGTTGTAAAAAGCACAGTTGGTGTCCAGTCCAAGCAGACGCTTTTATCAATGCTCCAGTAAAAAAATATTACGATTGGAGCAAAATATGGTACACAAGTTTAAAATAATAAATAAAAGTAAGCTGGACAGTCCAAAACGCAGGGAAGTATTGCCTGCAAAAGAGATCCTGAATACAGTTGGGATCAAAGAATCAGCTGTTGTTGCAGATATTGGCTGTGGAATTGGATTTTTCACTTTTCCATTATCCGAAGCAGTAGGCAACAATGGGATTGTGTATGCTTTGGATATAGAAAAAGAGATGCTTGATGATGTAGAAGCCGGAATGCTGGAACGAAATATAAAAAATGTGCGACCGGTTGTGACACAGGAATACCGTTTGATTCTAGAGGATAATTCCGTTGACGTTGCTTTTTTATGTACCGTTATGCATGAAGTGAAGATGCGTGAGAAATTTTTAAAGGAAGCAAATCGGATTCTGTATCCTGACGGCCGTATCATTATTATTGAATGGATCAAGAAAGACAGTGATTTCGGACCGCCCGCTGATCACCGGCTGGATAAGAATATTTTAAGAAGAAATCTGCAGAGAGCTGGATTTAAAGATATAGAGATCACAGATTTTAATGATTACTTTTACATTGCAGATGCAAGAAAGAAATAGATAAAGGAAAGATTGGGACCTTGTGCCTCAATCTTTTTCTTTTATCAGTTCAACTGGTAGAATATCTGTTATAATGAAAGAAATTCAAATCAGGGGGAACAGAATGGAATTATTAATCGATTGCATCCCATGTTTACTGCGCCAGTCTCTGGAAGCGGCCAGAATAGCCACAGATCAGAAAGAAATTCATAATAAAATTATGAAAGAGACTATAAAATTGCTGTCAGGCTATGATAAATATAAAAATTCCCCACAGCTGGCAAAAGATATCCACAATCTGGTTAAGTATGAGACAGGCAATCCTGATCCATATCAGCAGATAAAAAATAGAGATTTACAGGCAGCTAAGAATTTATATCCTTTTTTAAAGGACTTTCTGCAAAGAAAAGAAAATAGCATATATTGGGCTCTAAAAGTAGCAGCTGTAGGGAATAATCTGGATGCGGCGGTCTACAGTAATCCGGAATTAGAGAAATGTATTAGTAAGGAGTTGGAAAAGGAATTTACCATCTGTGATCTGGATCTCTTTACTAAAAAATTACAACAGGCGAAGAACATACTTATTATTGGAGATAATACAGGTGAAACAATATTTGACAGGGTCATGTTAGAGAGTTTTCCTGACGCAGAAATCACCTATGGAGTGCGGGGTGAATCAATTATTAATGATGTGACAGAAAAAGAAGCAATTGATTCGGGACTTAATTCAGTTGCACGTGTCATTTCCACGGGCTGCGGATCTCCGGGGACAATTTTAACTGACTGCAGTCCTGAGTTTATTGATATTTATGAAAGATCCGACGTTATTATCAGCAAAGGACAAGGAAATTTTGAAGCCCTTTCAGGAGAAAAAGGGAATTTGTTTTTTCTGTTGAAAGCAAAGTGTCCGGCAATAGCAGGAGCGTTTCATGTAAAAATTAATGATTATATTTTTCATTATGAGAATGCTAAATATTGACATATGTCAAAAATAGTATTAATATATTTAGCAAAGGAAAAGACAGGAGCAGAGAATATGAGCGAAAATGCAAGGGGTTGTTCAGATGGCAGCTGTACCAGGGAATCCTGTGCAGGTTGTGAACATAGCAAAGAAAGTATGCTGGAGCAGTTAAACCAGTACAGTTCCATAAAAAATGTAATTGGTATCGTCAGCGGGAAAGGCGGCGTAGGGAAATCATTTGTGACAGCAATGTTAGCGGTTTTGTTAAATAGAAAAGGATATCGTGTGGGAATCTTAGATGCAGATATTACCGGTCCGTCTATTCCAAGAATGTTTGGGATAACCGGAAAAGCGTCCGCAAATGAATTTGGATTACTTCCGGAACTAACAGTAAATAACATAAAAATAATGTCCGTAAATCTGCTACTGGATAAAGAAGATTCCCCCGTAGTATGGAGAGGTCCTATTCTGGCTGGCACGGTAAAGCAGTTCTGGACAGATGTGGTATGGGAAGAATTAGATTATCTTTTTATTGATATGCCGCCGGGAACAGGTGACGTTCCCCTGACAGTATTTCAGTCCATTCCGCTGGACGGAATAGTCATTGTTTCCTCACCTCAGGATCTGGTCTCCATGATTGTGAAGAAAGCCTATAACATGGCTAAATTAATGAATATTCCCATTCTTGGTTATGTAGAAAACATGAGTTATGTGAAATGTCCGGATTGCGGAAAAGAAATTCCTATATTCGGAGAGAGCAAACTGGGTGAAATAGCTAGTGAAACGGGTGTTGATATTTTAGGAAGAATTCCTATTGATCCAGTACTTGCAAGCCTGGTAGATAAGGGCGAATTTGAACGGTTTTCCTGTGATTATCTGAACGGCGCAGCAGAACACATAGAAAAATGTATGAAATAAAAGTGTAAGTATAACAGTTAAAACAGAGCAAACAGTTTAAAACAGTATAACAGTTAAAAATAAACCCCTGCCATATTAATGTCATGTCTCAGACTACTTAAATGGCAGGGGTTTTTCTTAACCTTTTATTGCAAAAGTTTTGGTAGTATAATAAGAGTATGCTAAAGAGGTGAAATTAAATAAGGAAGGTACAAATATTTGGTTGATCACAATAAACTGGTAAGAGACAAGATTCCGGATATAATTGA
>SVDS01000012.1 GCA_015057715.1 Paenibacillaceae bacterium | reverse complement strand
TATATTTAAAAATGGTATGTTGCACACGCAACATACCAAAGATAAAATGGTTAAAATAATTATAATCTTAATTTCTATATTTGTAAATTATCTAATACTTTTTTATCTGATTTAATGCATCGTTCAAATCTTCCATTTTAAAATCCGGATTACGGTCTTTATCACGGCCAAGAATACTAAGCAGAGAGAGTCCTAAAGGAATCCCTTCTTCCTTTTCTACTGTTTCGGCAGTTACAGGGGCGAATTTGTAAAATACCTTCATGGCCTCCTGATTTTGTGTAATATCATAAGCACTGTCCTTCAATGAAAAATAACCTTCTCTGATGATATCATCTTCCTTTAAGAACCAGTTTCGTACTGCTTTACCAGCACCGGAATCAGGCAATTGATAGGAGGATTCTTTTTCATCTACTTTTACAAAAGTTACCTCATCCGCTGTACAATCATCTCCCAAACTCCGGACAACAAAAGAATTTTCTCCCGGTAATAACTGGATATATTTGAAAATTACTGTACCATTTCCATTGTTATGGGCAGAGCAGATTAATTCATTTCCCTGATTTCCATACAATGTAGCTTCTTTCTGGTTTGTATATACTTTTATATCAACAGCATTTTCTGTCCTTTTAACAAAGCGTTTGGAGCAGATATGGATAAACGGTTCTTTTGACCACATTGCTTTATAATAATAGAAAGCATCTTTTCTTACTTTACGGTCATATGTTACAAGACCTTTCTGATTAATGTACTTCTTTCCCCCCTCATTCCTTCTGGAGCTGGAAAAGTCAAACATATTCCATACAAAGCTTCCCCACAGATACTCCTTGCTGTCAAAAATCCGATACACAGTTTCACTGTACAAAGCCTGATATTCCTCAGAGTAATCTCTCACTGCCGGCTGCCCGGAATGAAGGGCTATGTTTGTATCAACGCCATATTCGCTGACACCAACTGGAATATCAGGGCAGGCAGCATGAAACTGATCCAGAAAATGATCGTAATCATTCATCTGTCCATAGTACCAGCCAAAATAAATATTATATCCAACCATATCCGTAATTTTGTTTAATTCACTTTCAAATTTTACCGTATAGAGATTTGCTCCCGTTATCAGTCTTGTATCATCTAATTCACGGGCATAGGAATATAATTCACGGCACATTTCATGCATGTAAGGCGCATCCTTAAACATGGCTATTTCATTTTGTATTCCCCAGAAGCAGATGGATGGATGGTGAATATTCTGTAGTATCAATTCAGTCAGCTGGTACTTTGCGTTTTCAAACAGTTCTCTGTCCTCAGTCATTTTAAGCATGGGAATCTCTGCCCATACAATATATCCTTCCTCATCGCAGCGATCATAATGATACTGTGGATGCTGATAATGGGAAAGCCGAAGGGCATTTGCTCCGATTTCCTGAATTAACTTAAAATTAATATCCTGATGCTCTTTCTTAACAGCCGAAAATACTCCTGCAAAATCCTGATGCATAGATACACCACGGATTTTTTCTTTCTGACCATTTAAATAAAAACCAGTCTCAGCATCCATTTTTATGCTGCGAAAACCAATTTTTTCACAAACCTCATCTACCTCTTTCCCATTTACAAGTAAAGTTGCGCGCAGTACATAGAGTCTGCCCTCTCCTTTTCCATTCCATAGGTAAGGATGTGGGATCTGAAATCTGACTGTTTCATTTGCCAGTTCTGTAACCTGGGTTGCTACATTACCATCATCCTTTATAACCTGATAATGAATCATTGCTCCATCTGGTGCAATTACGTGAGATTCAATCTCCAGCAATCCAGTTTCACCATCCAGACTGGAACTGGCGATTATTCCATTGGTTCCATAATACAGATAGTCAAAATGCTCTTTTTCTGTAATCAGTAAGTTCACATTGCGATATAAGCCCCCGAAAATGGTGAAGTCACCAAAGATAGGCGATATTGTCTTGTTTTCAGCATTACTCACATATACTTCCAAACACAGTTCCTTTTCCGTTAAAAACGTTACAGGTAACTCAACCCGGAAACAGGAATATGCTCCCCGGTGCTCCCCGATCTGTGTTCCGTTCACAAAGACTTTGCAATGCTGATCTGCACCTTCAAATTCGAAAAACACGTTCTTCCATTCTTCCGAGACCAGAAGCATTTTCCGGTAAACAGCCAGACCCCTGTACTGATCCTCGTCCGTATACCATGTATGAGGGAGTGTGACCTTACAATAATCATTCTCACTCAATGTCTCCGGTATAATGGGATTCAATATATCACCAGCCGGTAATTTTAAGAATTCCCATCTCTCATTAAATGATAATTTATTCATTTGTTTCCCTCATCTTATAAATAATTTCTTCAATACTTTTCATTTTTTCCGGTGTCAGGTCGTAAAACTTCATGGCTCCGATGTTAAATAACGCTCCGATTAATTCAAGACCATAGTAGAAAACAATTGCAATCATTAACAGGGAGGTGCTGTAAGGTGTATTAAGGTCAGGAAATTTATCCGCAAATCCAATGGCAGCAAAACCAACACCTACTAAAAGGGGGCCAAAGGAAGAAATCATCTTATCCATAAAACTGAATAAGGTTCCTACCATTCCAGGAATGTACTTTCCACTTCTGCTTGCCTCATAATCAGTAACGTCCGCAATCATAGGAGGAATAATAGAGCTTGTAATCATCTGAAATCCTCCGCCTACAACGGAAACTAAGAACAGCATAATTGTAAAGAAGGAAAATCCGGTAAATGCCTGTCCATAGCCATTGGTATAACCTGGAAGATTTAAAGTTTTAGGATCACAGAGCAACCATAAACCGATTGCCAATGCATCCATAATAACGACTCCCCAGCTGCCAAGCTGCATGGCTTTTTTCAGGCCAAGTTTTCTGCCTATGGTGCCAATTCCTAAAGTCATCATTACCAGTCCGATTACTGTGGTGTACATGGTCCAGCCGCCGGAAAGCTTATAATTACCTGCGGCAATTCCGTAAAGAACGAGTACAATCGCACTTGTTTTACAGGTATTTGCAAGCATATCGGTAGCTCTTGTTACAATCATCATCTGAAGCGGACGGTTCTTTAAAAGTACCTGAATATAATCCGACATCTTTACCTGAGGTGCTTTTTTTGTGCTTGTGTCACTGAAAAAACGAATGTCCTTTGGTGCAATTGATATATAAGCAATTACAATACCAAGTGTGGCAAGTAGTGCAACAATCAGCCAGTACTCATGGAATAAGTCCGCACTTTTAAGTGATCCATACTTTACGGCCAGTGATGCCACAACAACTGTCATCACAGCCCGCATAACACGCACAATCACAGTTCCCACAATACTGAGTATTGGTCTCTGAGACGGGTCGTTTGTCAGACACACATTTCCAACATGATTACTGATATTCAAAAATGTATAACCAATGTAATACAAAAGAGTGAATACAACAAAAAATATGGTCCTGATCCCAGTTTCCGGTAAACGGTCCGTCACATTGAACATAAGGAAACTGTTGACGAACAACATTGTTCCACCAATTACAAGACAAAGCCTGGTTTTTCCAAACCGACCACCAAACTTGTCAATTAAGAAACCTACAATGGGATCTGTAACCCCGTCCCACAAACGCATAATTGTTGAAAAGCTGGATGCCAGTACAACAGCCATCCCCACATATCCATTAAGATAATATGACATAATCATAGTGATACCCATATAAAGGTTAACTGCCATATTCGCTCCGCTGAATCCGAAAATCCGCCAAACCGGAACGAAATGTATTCCATCCTCCTTCATATATCTTTTAATCTTTTCATTTGAGCTGCTATCCATAATGTCCTCCCTGTTTTCTTAAACTTGATCAGCTACGCGTATTTAAGATAGCATATATATTATTTTTGTGATAGAATAATATCATTCATAATAGTAATTTATCACAGTATTGTTTGGAAAGGAAGAAAAATGAGAAATAGTACTTACGAAAGATATAAAGTTGCCTCCTCTCTGATTCAGGATTTTTATCATTTGCAGATTAACATACTTGAACAGGAGGATCAGATTGAAGCTTTCATATATAAAAATCGAATGCATAAGGTGCAGGCTTTCTTTACCAGTGAAATACTGAAACTTTATACGAAACGATTTACTCCGGACAGTATTTATTATCTTACGGATGCGTTTATGGTGCATCTGGTTGTTTTTTATATTGAAGAAAACCCAATCGTACTAGGACCTTTTTGCACTCTGCTTATGACGGACAAAGATGCACGTACTATTTTTGAGCAATACAAAATAACCAACCTCAGTAAGACAGACTTTTTTTCTTATTTAAGCTCCCTTCCTGTCATAAAAGAATCTGAACTTTTCCGCATGGTTACCTCACTGATTCATACAGTCTGCCCTCATGCACCGGAAAAACAGATTGAGCATGTGAATTTTTTTAATCTTCCAGAGATAATACCGGAGGAAAACGTAACCAGGGAACATTATACAGAATTACTTGAAAAGCGCTACACCTATGAACAGCACTTTGTTCAGGCCATTGAAAATGGTAACTCCAGATCGGCTATTTTTAATCTTCATAATATGCAGATGGATGTGGCCTATTTAAAACGCATAGGTACTACCCTGGAAAATGAACGAATTGGAGCAGCAATTACCCGAACAACCGTAAGGCTTGCTGCGCTGCGTGCCGGTCTTCCGGCAATTGTTGTAGACAGACTCTCGTCTCAGAATACTGCGATCACCCATAACGCAAAAAGTGTAGAAGAAATACTGACTGCAAAGGAAAAAATGATACGTGAGTTCTGTAATGCAATTCATCATTACAAAGATGAGAAATATAGTTTCCTGGTACAAAGTGCTTTATACTTTTTTGACCATCAATACTACAAAGATATTAAAATGAAAGAACTTGCCGATGAACTAAACGTATCCCTCAATCATCTGATTTCCGTATTCCGGAAAGAGACCGGTATTACGCCAAATTCGTATCTGCAAAAGAGCAGAATGAAGCAAGCCTCCATTCTGCTCTCCAGCACCGATATGACCATGCAGGAAATCAGCAGTTCCGTGGGCATATCTGATGCGAATTATTTTATTAAGGTATTTAGAAAATACTATGAGGAAACTCCAACAAATTACAGGAAACGATACAGGACATAGTTTATTATACTAGAGTCTTGTATCCCATCTGCCACAGAATACACTATCATTTGCAGTTCCATTAAATTCACTTTTTCCACATATTTTATCAATTGCAGCTCTGATATTCTCCTGATTGCTGCCATAAGCATTGACAAACGTATGAAGCTGGGGAACATCAATTAAATGATTGGTATAATTGAGGCTGATTCCAATGGTCGGGACTTCCAAATTGTACCAGGGAAGCTCACAGCTATGATTGCAGCTCCAGCGAATACGGACATTGTTTTCCTGTGCATACCCTTTTACGTTTATCACCAGGAATACAATATCGTGATTGTCAATAAACGACTGACGTGATTCGTGCCCTAACATTTTCACAAAGTTCATTGGAGATATTCCGTTTTCCACTTCAAGATCATGGTAATTCGGACACACGTCAACGTCAAAGCCCGCTCTTTCTAATTCTCTGATCACATTTTCTTTTACCGGGTCACCTTTGTAAGCCTTACTTGTGGGTGTGCTTTGTACATAAACCAGATATGCCTTTTTTTTCGAACTCACATCTACAGGAATAAGCTGCTTTGTATCTTTCACCAGTGTTATGCATTCATCTGCTGCCTTTTTTGTAAATTCATGATGCTCTGCACAGCCAATCCACTTGTCTTTCAATCCCGGATCTGGTATTCTTACTGACTCATCGTAAAGATGTAACTTTGCCTTTAATGCAAGAACACGGTGAACCGCATCTGAAAGCCGCTCCTCTGTCACTATTCCATTTTTAATTCCTTCACGAAGGAATTGTATGTCTTCTTCCACATTGTTGGCAAATAAGAACATGTCGCAGCCGGATGCGATTGCTTTTGGAATTGCGTCACAGCGCTTAATCATGGCGGTCATACCAACCATGTGAGACGCATCCGTCGTAATCACACCGTTGAATTTCATTTCGATCCGAAGCAGATCTGTAATTAATTCAGAGGCAAGTGTAGCCGGCATTATTTCTTCATCTTTTATCCCAGGACATAACTTTCTGCTCATTTCCGGTAAGGCAATGTGTCCGGCCATAATTGATTCCAGACCTTCATCAATCATGGTCTGATATACTTTTCGAAAACTTTGATTCCATTCTTCTACACTCAGGGAATTTACACCAAGTGCAAGATGCTGGTCCAGTTCTTCCACACCATCTCCAGGAAAATGTTTGCAGCAGCAAGCCATGTTGGGATTTGCCTCTTTAATACCCTTTATATATGCCCGGGCATTATCGGTGACCACCTGGACGTTATCACCATAGCTCCTTGTATTTACAATGGTATTCCGCCAATTCATATAAATATCTGTAATGGGATTAAACATCCAGTTACAGCCAACTGCAGTCGCTTCTCTACCTGCTGTGAGACCTGTATGATACGCATGCTCTGTACCGCTTCCAGCTCCGCACTCCGCTGCTGTGGCAACAAAGGTTCCTTCGGGTATACAGCCATTTCCACCTTCATCGCAATTCGCTGCAATCAATAATGGGATCTTGCTGTGCTTCTGATATAGCGTATTCTGCAAATAAACTGCTTCCTTATCCCCGCCCTGCCAACGCAGACCTCCCTGATGAGACTGACTCAGGGCATTTTTAATTTGTTCTTCATTGACTCCCGGTGCCGCTTTCAGCAGAATAAACAATTGTCCGATTTTCTCATCCAATGTCATTTCAGAATAAGTCTGTTTCACCCATGCAATCTGTTCCTCATTTAAACAGAATGGTTTTTCCTTTAAATTTACCATTATCTTATCCTCGTTCTTTTTGTATAAAGTTGTTATAAAATTTGTTTTTGTAATAAATAGAATCTTCTCTAAAATCCTGTTGTAGAAATTTACCAAATACATGCTCTGAAAATTCGTTCCATGACTCTGCTTCCTGTTTTACAAGAATAGGATAAAAGAGAACATGATTCTCCTCTGCAGCTTTTTCATCCCCCGGTGCATCCCCGATCATTATTACCTGGTTTGTGCCATAGCCCTTACCTAATAACTCATGGATGCAATGGGATTTACTGCCAATATTTTGTGATAACAGCAAATCGATATGATCCAGCAATCCATGATCTGACCATTCTTCCCGAACGGCTTCATAATTCGCGGAAGAAACGATTGCAATATCAGCGTACTGATGTACCCGTTTCAGTACTTCCTTTACATTCTTAAAAGGGATCTTTTCCTGGGGTAATAAATTTTTAATTTTTTTATTTAGATTATCTGACCATTGTAGTGCCTTTTCCAGACATACGGTTCTGTTCTTTGATATTTGTTCCATTAAAGATTCATTTGATAATTCCTTTGTTTCTTCCACCCAATTCAGAAAACTCTCCAATGCTTCTATCACAATGTATTTTTCATTGATTTCTTTTAACGCGATTGCAAGTCCTTTGAATCGGTTTATCCCTCTTAATTCTGAATACAGGTTTATTTCATACCAGCGATCGAGGATTTCCTCTTCCCATTGTTGTAAATTCCACACCTCAATCAGACAGGGACCAAAGCACTTTTTATGTTTGATGTCCATGGTATCCATGGCGCATCCGTCCGAATCTACACAGACCAGAAATTGTTTTCTTTTTTGATAATTTTCAATATCCTGCATTATTTTATAGACTCCTTACTATTTTGCCCATTCCGATCTCTGTATCTGAAAATATCATAACATCTCCCTGGGTATTACTTGTTGTTTTCCATTCTGGAAGTGATTCACCATTGGGATTCCCACACTTTGCAAAGTTACTGAAATACTCCATCATTGCATCAGATAACTTATAATCCTTCTCTTCCCATGGCCTCCAGCATTTTTCTAACGCTCCAATGGTGTACCAAAGTTCACTTGAATGCCATGCACCTTTTTCATCCCCGGGAAGGTTTCTGGAAAAATAAAAGCAATATGAAGGAATCAGTCCCTGTTCTGACTGCAGGATTGTCCAGTCCTTTGCCATTCTGTGCATTTCTTCCGGCAGTAAATCATCCTTTGTGCTTCCCATCATATATGGAATTTTTGCCTGCATCATCTTTGTATTCATTTCTTCTGTATTGCAGGGTACGATTCCCCCATCAATAACCGGCATACAGTTTTGTATCCCATTTGGATATTTCTGCATTACCGAAAACATGGAATCCAGTAAGTTTTTGGCATCGCAGCTGATCCATTCTTCTAAAGATGTTCCCACTTGAGTCAGAACCTCTTTCCAGAAAGTATACGTTTTCTCCACATAAGTGGCATTGGCAAATGTTTCACTGACACCGCCTCCGCTTGTTAAAATTGCCTTGGAGATATATTTTTTTGACAGTGGTGACATACATAATTGCTGCAGGCTCATGGCACCTGCGGACTGCCCCATCACTGTGATATTGTCTGGATCACCGCCGAACTGTTCTATGTTATGACAGATCCATTTCAAAGCGGTAAGCTGATCATGAAGGCCGTAATTTCCAGTGTGGCCATCTCGTTGCTCTAACTCCGGCAGTGCACAAAAACCAAATGGTCCCAGCCGATAATTGCATGAAACGAAAATGATTCCTTTTTGTGCATAACCAGAGCCGTCAAAAGGTTTCTCATTACCACAGCCCCCCTGAAACATTCCCCCATGTACATAAAAAATCACAGGAGCTTTTTTACAAGAATCCGGCTTCCATATGTTTAGAAAAAAGCAGTCCTCACTGTATGTATATCCTTCATCTTTTCGAAATTCATTATAATAAAAGGAATCTTCCTGCTCTTTATAAAATGTTCTTCGCTGGATACTTGCATCCTTAAAAACGGTGGCGTCAGAGACGTCATTCCATCTGGTCACTTCGACGGGGTATTCCCACCTTCCGCCGGTTGCATACCGTATGCCATAAAACTTATGAATGCCGGTTTCAGAATCTATCCCCTTTAATTTTCCACAGGCAGTTTCAATGATTATTTCTTTCATTTTTCTTCATCACCTTCCCCTTGATTTCGTCTCTGTGCTAATTCAGCATAGATCATTTCCGTTTTTGCTTTTGATAAATTAAAGATTAAGCCCATACCAATGATTTCCACTACTCCGGCAACTGCAGGCATGATTGTTACCATACTTCTTATGCCCTCTCCTACGCCTGCCTGCTGGGTTGCAACACCTGAAACATATCCGATTGCTGCCAAAAAATAAGTGGATCCACTGTGGGTAATTGATGTTCCAATTTTTTTACTGAATGTATAGATGGAATACAAAGTTCCATCTGCTCTTTTATTTGTTTTGTATTCCTGGTAATCAATGCAATCCGTAATAAACGCCCAGATTAACATCATGAAACCTGTCTGCCCTATATTTGCCAATGTGCTTAATACCAGGTATCCATACACATTAGAAATCGGGAAAAGAAATAAGCAGGAAGAAAATATAATATTATATATGGCACTGGCGATAATTACGTTTCTCTTTCCGAATTTATGTGCAAGTTTGGGGATTAATGGAAATACAAAAAACAAAATTGGAATACTTAAGGGAGATGTCAATGCCATCATTCTGGGTGCGTGATAGTATTCTCTGTATAAAAAACTGGACAAAGATCCCATTGAAGCTGATGCAATACAATTTCCAAAAGATGCGATCATCACTCCAATTAAAGGTCTGTTTCTGACTGCTTCTTTTAAAACATCAAAGAATTTGTAATCATTTGTTGTCTGCTTTTTATGATCTGCCTCTGAATATCTTTCTGTGGTAAGTGTTAATAAAATAGTATAAAACACAATACTGGCAACACAGGCAACGATTGCAAGAATGAAAAAAGCCTGAGGATTTACTGTCTGATCCTTATTCCAGACCAGCATGGGGACTAATGGCAGGAATAATACTCCGACTGATGTTCCTCCAAGACTTCTTGCCCTTGATAATTTTGTTCGTTCAATTGGATCTCTTGTTATTACAGAAGCCATTGCTCCATAAGGCATCGAAGTACCTGTATAACTCATTCCATAAATCAGGTAACCAAGTGCAATCCAGATATGTTTCATAGTCATTGACCAGCTGGAAATATTAGCAAAGCACATAAGGACTGACAATGCTAATGGGATCATTGCAATTTTAATAAATGGCTTAAATTTATCTCCCGATTTGCCAATTCTTATTCTGTCAGGCAGCGAGCCAATTAATGGATCATTGATCGCGTCCCATATTTTTGCAAAAAGAAATAGCCCAGCCATCCATTTTGCACTAATACCCAGCACATAGGTACTGAATGTCAGTATGTACAGATCAATGTATAAATTGATCATACTCCCAGCCAGGTCTCCAAATACGTAACCCATTTGGTCTTTAAAGCCAAATTTCTTTATTATTTTTTCCATTGTAACACCCTCCCCAAATTTTATATTCATTACGATAGTTCTATCAAATAGTAACAATTAATCCGGAGGGATAAAAGAATAATTTTTACTAATAGTAGCATTATTTTTTGTTTTGTATTGATGTTGTATGAAATTTATGCTATTTTAAATCAATGAATCAGTTCAGGAGGTGCGCCATCTATGTACGATCACTACATTGACTTAGCCAGAAATATATTCGACAGTCAGAACATACAGACGATTTTACTGACTTCTCCATTTGATAATATCAGTCAGATCGATTACTCCTTACGCGCTCACTTATATCCACAGCAAAATCCTTATGAAGACATCAAAGACTGGCTGATACAGGAATGTATATTTCCTAATATCTATGTTATAGAAAGCTCTTACCATATGTGTAATGTATATTTGAAGCTTCCTGTTATAGACGATACCAATTCTTATTTATCAATAGGTCCGTTTTTGTTTAACAGGCCAGCTGACCCGGAAATTCGGCAAATAGCAGGTATCTATCCGTCTCCACACATGGAGCAGGAATTAATATTCTTTTACAACAATCTTCCATTAACGATCTCACGGGAAAAATTCCAGGCTTTTATTATTGCACTTTTTTCACCTGTTCTTGGATCTGAAATGCGTATTATATATGAGAGTGATTCCGATATTTTAGATACTCTGATCCCAACCAATGATTTTGAACATTCTTTTTCTGAGGGTGATTTGTCACTGAATCTGGTGGAACAGCGCTATCAGGTGGAACAGCAGATGATCGCTGCTGTAAAGCAGCAAAATATCAAGGAGTCAATCCGTTTACACAAGAAAATGCTTCAGTTTAATTACGGACAACGAACTTCAAACCAGCTGCGTAATTCTAAAAATTTTATGATTGTATTTAATACGCTATTAAGAACTGCGGCCAGAGAATGCGAAGTTCATCCATTCTACATCGATAAAATATCACACCAGTTCGCCATAGAAATCGAGCAATGTACCAATGATCTTCAATTAACCAGACTTTCAACTGATATGATACGTAAATACTGCCTTCTGATCCACAATCACTCTGTCAAAAAATACTCTGACAACATTCAGGACTGCGTTACATACATCGATCTCCATTATAATGAAAATCTCACTCTGAAGAAAATGGCTGAATATCTCAGCCTGAACAGTAGTTATCTTTCCACTCTGTTTAAAAAAGAGATTGGTAAAACAGTCACAGAATATATCACTCAGACCCGAATCAAACAGGCTTTATTATTGATAAACTCCACCAAACAATCCATACGGGATGTGGCCAATCAGTGTGGATTTGATGATATCAATTACTTTTCCAGAATATTTAAAAAATATCAGGGGATGTCACCAAGATCCTATAGAAAGATGATTCAAGACATCTAAATTTATTTATAAAATTACAATAGCAGGCAGAATTTTATCTGCCTGCTTTTATTAAACTGCACTTGGTTTTTATCACACTTATATGCGCTTACATGGTACCGGTTTTTTCGGACATTTGGGCTTATCCGCTCCTGCCCTAATAATTGCATTCTCCTCGCAGGCCTCTATACAGTCGCCGCAACCAGAGCATTCATTCTGGTCGATAACATGGATAAATTTCTTTTTCCCGAGAATCGCTTCGTCCTCACATACATCAAGGCATTCCGTGCAGCCTGTACATATATCCGGCAGAATGTGAAAAGTCAAAAATTTCTGACATACTCCTGCTTTACAGCTTTTCCTGGTGATATGCTCCTCTATTTCACTTTTGAAGCATTCCAAAGCGCTCTCCACCGTATTGGCAATGGAAAAACCGGCTTCGCAAAGAGATTGCCGCTTCATTTCATGGCATAATTCCAACATTAAATCCAGATCGGACAGTTTTCCTTTTTTTAAAGTCATATCTGTTAAAAGCATACGGATCTGAAAAACGCCTTCATGACCAAAAACACATCTCCCACAAGCTTCTCTGCCATATCTGTCTGCGGTTTTAAGAAGATAGTCCAGCATGCAATCAGACTCATTTAAGATTTCAATATAATCCGTGGTCAGTTCAACTGGCTGGTCCAACCTGCTTTCGTTGATGAAAACTCCCATTGGATGACCGAAGTACATTGTTTTGAATTTCCCCTGCACACCAGCGGCCGCCAGTATGTCTGCCGGAGTTATCGTTCTGTCCAGGTCAAGAATCCCCTTTTTCTCAGCCTTACCTGCGACATACACTTTCTTCTTTCCGGCATTCAGCAGTTCTTCCACAGTCACTACTCTGCAATCGCCAGAGCGAAAACCATCATTAGGGCATAATGGAATGGGCTTTTCTCCCTCAGCCACCTTTTTCAGAGCAGAATCATTTCCATAAGTAAAACCGGATTTATGACGAGTCTCGATAATAGTCAGACCCTCAGGTTTATCCCATACCCAGCCGCCTTCCGGCACAATCAGGTAACGAATACCGGCAGGTTCTTTAAACAGCGCTTCCAGAACCTTTTCCGTGTTATCTTTTAAAAGCATAGGAGAAACGGGTGCCTCATGATAAACTGGCATTGCATTGCAAATAATCATATCCATTATCCTTATTCCTCCTAGTATTCGTTCCAAAGCCTGGGGTTGGTTAAATTCAACCTCAGATCACATTGCAGGCAGCGCCCTGCCTCACATTTTGCTTCCTCACAGGTAAATGTCTGTTCCACTGCAGCAAAGCTTTTTTTCCGTTCCTGGGGTTCCAAAAGTGCCGGTGACAGCCGCTCCAGTTTTCCAAAGTCTTCCGTCCTTCCAAGGAACGGATCCGCCGTTTCCTTTTCCAGCAGTTCTTCGGAAATGTCTCCGTCTCCGCCAAGGTAACGGTCCATCTCCATGGCAGACTGTCTCCCGGCAGCAATGGCCTCTATCACTGATTTTGTTCCGGTTACCACATCGCCAGCCCCATAAACCCCTGGCATACTGGTAGAACAAGAGCTGTTTACCTTTACATAGGAACCGGGATTTAGTTCAATTCCCAACTCCTCCATACCAGCCGGTGCCTGTCCCACAGCAAAAATTACACGATCCACCGGTATGCTCTCCCGTGATCCCTCTACAAGCTCTATGACTGCTTTCCTGTTTTCATCAAAATAAAACTTCTCCACTTTTTGAAGTTCAACGCCTTCTACTTTCGTGTTTCCTGTTATACGAAGGAACGAATGACCGGAATGAAGAATGATTCCCTCGTCTCTTCCTTCCCGGATTTCTTCTGTTGATGCAGTCATCTGATCCCCGTCTTCCAGACAGGCAATGTGGACCTCTTCTGCCCCCAGGCGAAGAGCTGTCCTGGCGCAGTCATAAGCAACATTTCCGCCGCCCAGCACCATCACTCTTTTACCTGGATCATCAATCTGGTTTCTGCGTGCATTTTTAAGAAAATCTGTATTCAGCATGACTCCGGAAAGCATATTTCCTTCCAAAGGCAGACGGATGCCCTTATGGGTGCCGGTGGCAATTAAAACCGTATCATATCCCTGTTTTAAAAGAACTTCCGGTGCGTCAGCCTTCGTATTTACGTTCAGCTGAACCCCAACTTCCAGAATATCGCTGATCTCCCGGTCCAGCACCTCATCCGGCAGCCGGTAGGAAGGGATTCCATAACGGCACTGTCCCCCCGCTTTTTCGTTGGACTCAAATACGGTTACTTCATGGCCCTTCTTAGCCAGATAATAGGCCGCTGTCAGGCCTGCCGGACCAGCTCCGATTACAGCCGCCTTTTTCCCTGTGGGAGCCGCGGTTTTTCTTCTTTTCTTCCATTCATCGGAATGAGCGGCAGCTGCGGCCCTTTTTAACTTGCAGACAGACAGGGGCTCTCCAAGCTCGTTGCGCTTACAGGCTGTTTCGCATATGTGATTGCAGATGCATCCCAGTGTTTCTGGAAACGGCAGCTTTTCGCGTATAACAGCGGTTGCTTTTTCATATTCTCCCTCTTTTATGTACCTTAAGTATCTGGGGATATCTGTATGTGCAGGACATGCAGTCTTGCATGGAACCACACTTTCCCTGTAAGAGACATCTTCCCTTATCTGTCCAAGGGCATCCATAATGGAGCCGGTAGGGCATACTTCAATGCAGGCTCCACAGAATTTACAACCTGCTTCTTTCAGGGAAATATTTCCGTCGGTTCCAATGCGCACTCCATCTTCTGTTCTTTGAAAATCCAGTACCTTCACCCCGCGAAGGTCTCTGCAGGCGCGCACACAGCGTCCGCAACGAACGCATCTGGTAAACAAATGCCGGATTAAGGGGTTGCTGTCATCGGTAGGGACTGTTCTGGACTTCTTTTTCCACCGCTCGGGACCCACTCCCAGATACTGATACATGGATTGCAATTCACATTTACCATACTTGGGACAGCCGGTGCAGTCCGCCGGATGGGTTGCAAGAATCAGCTCCATTGCCGTCTTTCTGGTACTTTCAGCTTTTGGACCATGAACAGAAACCTTCATCCCTTCCTGCGCCTTTATCATGCAGGATGGAACTGCCTGATCCATCCCCTCAATCTCTACCGAACACAGGCGGCATCCACCTATCGCCTCCAGATCTGGATGCCCGCAAAGATGTGGAATGTATATTCCCGCCCCCAAAGCAGCATTTAAAACGGACATTCCTTCTTTTGCCTCTATCTGCTTATCATCAATTGTTAGCCACATATTTCCTCCACTTAGCGGATCAGCCCCCGTATTCTAAGACCTTAATACTCAACCGCTTCTTCTGCTGCATTTTCTCCTGCTATTCTTCCACTGTTTAAGCAAAATCCCATTGAATTTCCGGATAGGATAAACGGATAGCTGTCTCCAAAAATATTGCAGGCATCTGTCCCAACACAATACAATCCAGGAATTACCTTAGCTTCTTCATTTAATACCTGTGTCTTATGATTAATCTTCACTCCACCCAAAGTGCCGTAAGCCCCTACATTCTGACGGCAGCAATAAAATGGACCTTTCTCGATGGGCTGCATAAATGCCCGGTTTTTTTCAAAAATCTCATCAAATCCGGTCTCGCACATTTCATTGTACTCTTCCACCTGTTTTTTCAGCCCTTCCGGATCAATTCCGGCTTTCTCTGCCAATTCTTCTATGGTGTCTGCCTGACAGATTGGTTCATATCCATCGGCTAAATCCTTTCCCCACTGATCGTCGAAGTGGTCGAACAGATCGTGAGGATGCACATGAGAAATAATATCCGGACCTTTTTTCTTATATTTCTTTAATAACTTACTGTCAAAGATGGAATATGCTACAAAGCCTGGCTGAGAGGAAATCGCGTTGCCGGTAAATGTAGTATTGGCAATCTGGTCTTCCGGCATAAAACGGTATCCATTCCGATTAACCCAAAGACATGGCTGGCGGAATGCTCCGTCCAGAATAAAATGATTCATGTTATCCGGAAGCTGGTACATCAGTTCCATGGTGCATGGAGTACGACCGGCACCGGCTTCCCATGCCATTTTGATTCCTTCCCCTTTCATTCCAGGTATGGCAAAATTAAAGATTGTCTTACCAAATTCATATCCGGTCTGTTCTCTGATCATTTCCGGGTTGTCTCCGAAACCTCCGGTTGCAAGAATCACCGCCTTGGCTCTTGCTTCTATTTCTCCACCATCTCTGTCTCTGGCAATAACTCCCACAGCACGTCCATCTTCCACAATAACTTTGGCAACAGGAGTTTCCATGTAAAATACCACTCCCAGCTCTTTTGCCCGTTCCGTCATCTTCTTTGTCATAGCCGTTGCACAGCGTGGGCCAGGAGCTCCGCCGCCTTCCGGTTTTACCACATGCCAGGTAAATTCCCCATCCGAATATGCTCTTGTGGCTTCCGGTGCATTAAATGCCCTCTGCACTCCTAAAAATTCTACTCCCATGTCCATAAGCCATTCAATGGTCTCTCCGGACTTATAATAGTAATCCCGGACCAGACGCGCATCCACCCGATAATGGGTATAATACATGTGCTTGCGAAATGCTTCGCCAGGTGTGAGAGAAATCATCTGCTGTTTCTGTATGGGAGAACCCACCCCAAGAGGTCCCATTCCCATATTGGCAGCGCCGCCGGTTGTATTGGATTTTTCAAAAATGATTACCTCTGCCCCATTTTCTGCTGCAGCAATGCCTGCTGCCATTCCAGAAAGTCCTGCTGCCACCACAATAACATCTGTCTGTAACTGCTTCATCGAAATACCTCCATTTTTAATTTTATATTGTTTTAAAATTCAGGTTTTTGTATTTTTCTAGCTTTTCACTGGCAATTCTGCGTTTCTCCGGATCGGAGAAGAACCCTCCCTGTGTATGGATGATTTCTTCCAGGTGCTTGCCTCTTCCCGCCAGGGTGTTGCGGTCTCTTATCAGCCCATTTTCCTGAATCACAAACTTCCACTTTCCCTCTTCTGTTTTTTCAAGATTTCCGCCTGCACCGCATACCTGGCATTCAATTGGAAAATGAAGTCCATCCCACTGAACTTCTCCCAGAATCAGCGCATTGGAATGGCAGTTTGGACACCAGCCCATATCTTCGTCTCCCAGCCATTTGCGCTCTTCCACAGGAGTATTGATTGCTGTCATGACGTTCTTTCCCATTTGACCCACTCGTTCAATCATATCGTCATGAAGGAGACATTGTGCAGGAGCCGGAACTCTTGTAGCAAGATACATATCCACAACCTTAAAGTCCGAAGTGAACATAGCTGCCTGCATGGATTCCAGAGCCATGGACTGCCAGGAACGGGTGGAACCACCTACAGCAATCAAAGCACTGACTCTGTCCTTATGTTCGATTGCCCCGATGGACTCCAGAAATGAGTTCTCATAGCTTAAACTTCTCTGGGCAAACTTTGCAAATACGGAACAGGCCTGCAGATCATATGTAGGTGCTGCAAAAATAACTCCGTCCGCTTCTAACAGCACTTCCATGATTTTCTTCTTATCATCCTTATTGTCCAATACGCAGCCGGTATTCTTTCCCTGTGACATGCCTATGGTACATGAGGTGCATCCGGTACAATCTATAATGTCATAATCTCTCAAATTGACCATTGTAACATCGGCTCCCTCTTCCTGACATGCAAGAAGTGCCTCCTTTAACAAAACATCACAATTACTGTTTTTACGACCTGTACTGACTCCTAAAATTTTTACTGACATGAATATTCTCCTTTTCTATTTATCTAAAATTTAGTACAATTATTGAAAGTTATCATAATAAAGTTCTGTTATGTAAATATCTATAAAAATACTGTCTACTGGTTCGTTAAAATAATAACATACTTTAGATAAAGAAGCTTCCATCATTTATCGAAAATTTTTCTCATATTACCGGGATGATTTCCTACATTTGTCTCAAAGAAAAGGAGTTTCAATGGCTTGTTTAAATAATATCATTCAAAAGATACAAGATACATTTCAGGTTCATGTTCACGGGCCCATTTTTTCCAGCCAAAGGATTGAGAGCGTTTATTATCTGCTGCCTTCTCATGACGGTCAGCTGCAGCCTGATCCCGACACGCTGTACATAGGAACTTATCCGGATCTTAAATCTCTCATTCCAGACGGCTGTATTCTTTTGCTCAACTGTTGTTCCAATGAAGAAAACACAAACAGGCTTACCATTAAAGAGAACCTGGACTCCTTTGCGGTCTTAAACTGCATACAGCAGGAATTATACGATTGCCGCAAGGCGGACTTAAAGAAAGATGAAGTATTGCAGGTATTGCAGGCAGGTTATGGTTACCAGGGCATGCTTGACACGGCAATGTCATTTTTAAATAACCCCATAACCTTATGTACCACAAGCTTCTCCGTGCTTGCCTCCAGCCCTAAGAATTATTTTGATGATAAATTTGATGTCTATGATGAAAAATTCTATTTAAAAAGTAATTTTATACAGAGCATGAAAGAAAAACAGGTTCTGCAGCATCTGTTTACCTCGTCCTCCCCGATCATAGTGGAACCGGATGATACACACGAAATCTCTTATCTGTTCTGTAGCATTCATATCAGACGTGCCGCAGTGGGATACTTATGTATCAGCTCCCTTAACCGTCCGTTTAAAGATGCTGACAGTTCCTTTGCCATGAACCTGTCCAAGCTCATCTCCCTGGAAATGCAAAAGGATGAGTGTTACGCAGAAAAAACAGGGCTGAAATATGAGTGTTTCTTAACCGACTTAATCGAGCAGAATCTGGACAGCAAAAGCATTGCAGCCCGGCACCTGGCACAGCTTGGAAAGACCTTCTGCCAGTATTTATGGGTACTGGGATTCACCTTTCATGGTTTTTCCAATCACCAGTTAAACCCTAATTACTATATTGACCAGCTATCAGGGATTTTTAAGCACAGCATGGCTTTCTTTTATAAAGGGACATTAATTCTTTTGCACACCAGCAATTGCAAAGATCTTTACCAGTCCATTGACAAACAGAAGCTGTCTCACTTTCTTCAGCTGAACCAGATCCATGCTGCCATTAGTTTTCGATTTGAGCAGCTACTGGATACCCCACGCTATTATAACCAGGTAATGTTTCTGCTGAGGAATCAAAACTGTATCAGGAAGGAGCACATTATCACTTATGAAGACAATTATTTAAACCATCTTATGGCAGCCTCACAAAATCAGATCAATACAGAGACCCTCATTCATCCGGATCTTATATTTCTGCAAAACTATGACCGGGAAAATAACACAGAATACATGAAGACTCTAAAGGCATATTTTTTAAATAACCGTAATGCCTTAAATACTTCCAATTACCTGCACATACATAAAAGCACCTTTTTTTACCGCATCGGTAAAATTGCAGACTTGACGGGATTTGATCCGTCTAGTGCAGAGCTTCTTTTTTCCTATGAATTTTCCTTTCGATTATTGGAATTTTAAAAACTATCTTTGTTCTGTGCGTACACTTCCGGCAAGATAGCGGCTAAATTGGAAAATTCCTTGATGTTGTGGGCAAAGAGGCTCTTAGCAGCAATTTCCGGAATTTTTAAGCCTTCCGGCAGGGCTTTCTGTATCGTTCCATTCTCCAGCTTAAAGCCGATCCAGAAGCGGGAGCAGAACATAACCCCCTCCTTATAAGGATACCATTTATGGGTCATGGCGCAGGCGCAGGAGCTCTCTCCAATGGCACAGACCATAGACTCACATCCTTCACTCCCCACGAGGGAGGGATCATAACCGAAATCAGCCGGGCTTTTGAAACACAGCTTAAGGAATTCAAAACCAGGGCCAATATCTTCCATTATGTAGTGGTTTACTCCCCAGGTCTTCTCCCTCATTGGTACTTCAGGGTCACAGACGTAATCCGGCCGGTCAGCCCTGGCAAAACAATGATCCTCCGGGTCCCATATTTTATAGCGGAGATCGGAACCTACACTATGCCAGGGGAACCACCAGTCCAGCATGTCTCCTGTGACGCCGGGCATGTATGTGGTATTACATACGTAGCCGGTTCCATCATCATGGACACCGTAACCATTCTGACAGTATTCTTCATCATTTCCTGCAAGATAGAGGTTTCTTTTTTCAAATGGCACTCCCGCTTTTTTGTCCCCCTGGCCATTTATTAAGATGGCAAGCTTTTCCTCCGGTATTTCTGCCATAGGGCGCTCAAAAAACTTATAATAGGATAAGTTCTTTTCTTCCTGGCTTACGCCGACTTTTTTCCCCATATTCCTATCTCCTGTCTTTAATTTTTTATTGCTTAAACTATATTTATAATTCATTTTCTAAAATACTTCAAGTCAGTGGAATATTAAAAGCGCCCGATGCACTCCGCCATAATCAGAGGTGCTTCTGTCTTTGCAGCCACCTCTTCTGGTGTTGTGTCCACGGAAACTTCCTTAAGGACAAGACCGTCCTTTGTCACCTCAATGACAGCAAGTTCCGTCACAATTTTGTGGACCTTACAAACTGCCGTTGGCGGTAATGTGATATTGTTTAATATCTTTGGAGAACCATCCTTTGCCGTATGGGTCATGGCAATGATCACCTTTTTGGAGCCTGTTACTAAATCCATGGCTCCCCCCATGCCAGGAACCATCTTACCGGGTATGATGTGGCTGGCAAGGCTTCCCTGCTGATCCACCTGCAAGGCTCCCAGAACCGTTACATTCACGTGCCCCCCGCGAATAATGGAAAAGGAAAATGCACTGTCAAAATAACTGGCTCCATGTTCTACAGTCACAGGTTTTCCGCCTGCATTGACAATATTAGAATCGTATCCGTCGGCTCCAGGCACAGGTCCCATGCCCAGGATTCCATTTTCAGACTGGAGGTGAATGGTCATTCCATCCGGTATGTAATCGGCAACCATGGTAGGAAGTCCAATTCCCAGATTTACCACATCTCCGTCATTTAATTCTTTTGCCACACGCCTGGCAATCCTTTCTTTAATCGACATAAGGTTCACCTCCTACAAGGAAGTCCACAAATATTCCAGGCGTAGCTACGCTTTCTGCCTGAATCTTTCCTACTTCCACGATCTCTTCCGCCGCTGCAATTACGGTTTCTGCCGCAGTCGCCATCATGGGATTGAAATTCCTGGTGGTTGCCCGGTAGAACAAATTACCCTTTTCATCAGCAACGGAGGCGCGAATCAGAGCAAAATCGGCTTTTAGTGGCTTTTCAAGGACAAAGTGTTTTCCCTCCACTTCAATTACCTGTTTTCCCTCTTCAATTTCTGTGCCCAGTCCGGTCGGGGTGAGAACACCACCAAGGCCAGCTCCTCCCGCGCGGATCTGCTCTGCAAGAGTTCCCTGAGGTACAAGCTGCACCTCCATTTTTCCCTCGTTCATAAGCTGTCCTGTGAGTGGATTTAGGCCAATGTGGGAAGCGATCAGTCGGCTGACTGCTCCTGTTTTAATAAGACGGCCAATTCCTGTATCAAGAGTTCCTCCGTCATTTGCAATAATCGTAAGATTATTAAGATCTTTTTCTATCAGCGCATCAATCAGGATTTCCGGAGTTCCGTTTGACATGAAACCTCCGATCATGATTACGGCTCCGTCATTAATGGAAGCAACCGCTTCCTGGGGCGAAACTATTTTCATGCGCATTCCTCCTATCGTTCCACTACGATTGCTGTTCCCATGCCCCCGCCAATGCATAAGGTGGCAAGACCTTTTTTTGCATCCCGCTTCTCCATCTCATAGAGGAGGGTGGTCAGGATTCTTGCTCCGGAAGCGCCGATGGGATGGCCTAAGGCAATCGCCCCGCCATTTACGTTGGTCTTTGCCGGGTCAAGGCCTAAGTCACGGCACACGGCAATAGCCTGAGCCGCAAATGCTTCGTTGGCTTCTGCCAGATCCAGTTCTTTCGCGGTGATTTTGGCATGTTTCATGGCAAGCTCTGCCGCCGGGATCACGCCAAGACCCATAACCTCCGGTTCTACGCCTGCAGAGCCATAGCCTGTAATCCTTGCCATAATCGGAAGCCCTAATTCTTCCGCCTTTTCTTTGGAGCAGAGAATCACCATGGCAGCTCCATCATTTAATCCGGAAGCATTGCCTGCTGTGACGGTTCCGTCCTTGATAAAAGAGGGACGAAGCGTTCCAAGGGTCTCCTCTGTCGTTCCGAACCGAGGAAATTCGTCCGTATTAAAAACCTTGGGCTCGCCTTTTCTTACAGGGATTAAAACCGGTACGATTTCTTCTTTAAAACGGCCTGCTTCTATGGCCTTTTGTGCTCTTTGCTGGCTTTCTGCTGAAAACATGTCCTGCTCCTGTCTGGTTATTTTGTACCGCTTCGCAATGTTTTCTGCAGTGACACCCATGTGATAATCGTTATATACATCCCACAGGCCATCCTGAATCATGGTATCTACCAGAGTTTCATTTCCCATTTTGTGTCCGAACCGGTGATTGTTTAAGACATAGGGCGCACATGACATGCTCTCTGCTCCGCCAGCCAGGATCAAGTCGGCATCTCCCGCCTTAATAATCTGTGCAGCAAGAGTAACTGCTCTTAAGCCGGAACCGCAAACTTTGCTGATTCCCATAGCGGGTACCTCCACCGGCACCCCTGCTTTTAAGGATATCTGGCGTGCCACGTTTTGTCCTGAGCCTGCGCTGAGTACATTTCCTACGATGACTTCATCAATTTGCTCCGGCTTAATTCCAGCCCGTTCGATCGCACCTTTTGCAGCCGTGGCCCCTAAATCCACCGCTGAAATGGCAGCAAGGCTGCCCCCAAAGCTGCCGATGGCTGTCCGGGCAGCACTTACAATAACAACTTCTCTCATGTTTCCTCTTTCCTGCCCACGCTTTCTGGGCATAAAGGTATACCCGCAGGGTGTTTCCTCTTTCCTGCCCACGCTTTCTGGGCATAAAGGTATACCCGCAGGGTGTTTCCTCTTTCCTGCCCACGCTATACCCCAAGTATCTGTCTTGTTTCCTCCGGTGTAGCAACCTCTTTGCCAAATTCATGGATGATGCGCTTTGCCCGTTCCACAAATTCTACATTAGACTTTGCCAGTTCCCCTTTGCTGTACATAATGTTATCTTCCATTCCCACACGGATATTTCCCCCAAGTGCCAGCGCGGTGTATAGAATGGGAAGGTGGCCTTTCCCAATCCCAAGAGCACTCCAGGTGGAACCTTCCGGAACCAGATTTTTTAAATAGACCAGGTTTTCTACGGTTGCAGGCATTCCTCCTGCCGCGCCTAATACAAACTGAAAATGGAGAGGGGCTTTTAAGACGCCTTTTTTTAAGTAATAAAGGGCATTGTAGATCATACCCACATCGAAAATTTCAATTTCAGGCTTTACACCTGCTTCCTCCATGGCGTTGCCAAGTTTCTCCAGAAAAGCAGGGCTGTTTTCAAACACGCAGTTATTCTGCCAGTTCATGGAACCGCAGTCATAAGAAGCCAGCTCCGGTTTTAATTCTTTAAAGGGTCTGATTCTTACTTCATCGTCCAATCCGATCCCTCCGGAGGTTGTTAAATTTAAGACAATATCACAATCTTCTTTGGCTCGGATGAGACGGACAGTCTCTTCGAATTTATTGTAATCCATGGAAGCTTTCGACTGGTCATCTCTTACGTGTATGTGTGCCATGGAAGCCCCTGCTTTATAACAGGCGTAAACCTCCTGGGCGATCTCTTCGGGCTGAATGGGCACATAGGGGGTAATTTCCTTTGTGGGCCAGGCGCCCGTAGTGGCTACGGTCAGAATTACCTTATTGCTCAAATCTTCCATATTAAAATCCTCCATACTGATATGTTCTTTCCGGAACATCGTTTAAATCGTCCTCGTCGATTTCTGCCACGCAACGTGCCATGGAACCGTCACCTAAGTGCCAGCGGAGAGGGAAACAGTAGAAACGGAACCGTTTTCCGGAAACTTTATCTAAGTTGCCCCCTAAGTTTTCTACGCCCACGATTCCGTGTCCCAGCATCTCTTTATGGCACGGCTCCCAGGTTCCCCAGCAGCCGATTGCTTCCAGTTCACCAAATTTCTCGTTATAGGCTTCCTGGCCGTGAAGTCTGATGTATAATTCTTTATCAAATTCCGCATATGCCTCTTCACCGAATTTTTCAATATATTCCTCGGTGATGGGTCTTCCGGAAGCACCTAATAAATTCATTCTTGTCATGCCGTTGTTGCCCATGGCTGTGTGAAGGGGATGGTCTAATGCCTGCATATCCATAGCGACACATTTTACCTTGTGCTCCACAAACCATTTCCCAGCTTCAATGCCTGTGCCGCAGGAATAGTGGTAATATTCCTTGGAATCGTCAAACTTGCGGTGCATTCCGGTGTTTAAGCAGACAATCATGCCCTCCAGTTCTTCCGGTTTAATGTTGGCTCTATCACATGCATCTTCTAAATGCTTTCCTGTAATAAGCCCCCATGTCTCGATTTCAATTTCCAGACAGATGGCATCTCCTGTATAAGCATCTACTGGCATCTCATGGGTATAACGGGCACGTTTTCCGTCAAATTCCTTCTCCATGACATGTCTCGGTGCATCGCAGTGGGTTCCGGTATGCATGGTGCAGCCTATGTATTGGGTTAAAACACCGCCCTTTGCAAGGGAGTGCTTATTGTCGATGACTGGCTTGTCAAAATATGGCCAGCGGGGAATATCGGCACTGAATGGATGGGTTAAGTCTACGAATACTTTCTTGCTCATGGGTGTTTACCTCCGTCATCTAACTATATATTTTTTATGTTCAAATGGTCTGGCTCCAATTAGTTGGCCCAATATCCACCGTCTGTGGCCACATTGGCCCCCGTCATGAAATCGCTGGCCTTTGATGCCAGAAAAATGCACGGCCCCACAAAATCCTCCGGCTCACCCAGACGTCCGATGGGAAGGCGTTTTAAGAAATTCTGGTAAACAGCGCTTTCCGGGGCAAACATCCATTCGGTTAAATCAGAGCGGAACACGGTGGGATTAATCGTGTTCACATTAATGTGGTATTTTGCGGTCCACTCGCAGGCCAGAGACTGGGCCATTAAATCAATGCCGCCCTTTGCGGTACAATAGCCAGTATAATTTGCCATGCCCATTTTGGAGCGGGCAGAGGAAACCATAATAACCTTTCCGCCTTTGCCCTGGTTTATCATCTGCTCACCCACGTATTTGCAAAAGAGCCAGGTTCCCTGAACGTCTGAATCCATAATCTGCTTCCATGTGGATAAATCCTGTTCGACTATGGGCTGAGGCTTATTGTATCCAGCCGCTGTCACCAGCACATTGATTTCTCCAAATACCTTGATGGTATCGTTGACAACCTTAATCACATCTGCTTCTACAGCCGGGTCCCCTGTGGAATATCCGCACTGAATGCCCTGTACTTCTAACTCCTTACAAAGCGCCCTGCAGGTTTCTTCCTTGCGGCCTGTGACCATGACTTTCATTCCTGCCAGACCGTAACCGATGGACACTGCCTTTCCAAGAGCTCCTGTGGCTCCCGTCACAAGGGCAACCTTGCCGGACACGTCAAATAAATTTCCCATAAATTCCTTGCTTACCATATGGATCTCTTCCTCCTACTCCGGATAATTGATGATGACCAGCATACTTGCCGGACGGTTGGATTCATTGACTAAATAGCGTCCTTCATTGGGCTGGAAGGAAATGCTTTCGTTCTGATGAATGACATACCTGGTTCCGGTTTTATCCGTCACTGTCATTTCACCTTCCAGGACGTAATATACCTTCTCTAAGGGATTGTCTTCATAGGCATATTCCGCCCCGCCTCCCGGTAAAAAAGTGGACAGTCCCATCCAGAACTTCCTGGCTCCTGTCTCTTCTTTTCCATGAATCCTCATAGCCGTCATTTGGAAATGGCCTGGGGCATTGTAGCTTTTTAATTCTTCCAGCGTTCTCTTTATCATTATTTCCCCTCCGTTTTATATGCTTTTGCTGCGTTTAATCGTAATTCTTACTGGTCTTAAGCTGTCGGATTAACCGCTTATGGAACTGGTTCTGAATCTCCTGCTTTTCCTGCTCCGGATACGCAAAGAACCCTTCTCCTGTCTTAAATCCCAGCTTGCCTTCCATGACCTTTTCCCGCAAAAGCGGGCTTGCCTGAGCTGACCGATCCATAACAGCCAACAGGTTGTCTCCCACGGCGCACCAGATGTCCAGCCCGCCGAAGTCGGTCACCTCAAGCTGACCAGTGGTGGCATACCGAAATGCAGGGCCGTATTTTAAAGCAACATCAATATCCCCGGGATCAGCCGCGCCCATTTCCATGAGGGAAAATACCTCTCTTGCGATACCCTGCTGGATTCGGTTGGCTAAAAGTCCTGGAATGTCCTTTTTCACCTTTGCAGGCCTTTTTTCGATGGATCGGTAAAGATCCTCTACCTCCTTGAAACGGCTTTCCGGCATGTTTCCGAAAAATGACAGCTCCACCAGCGGAATTAAATGGGCAGGATTATACCAGTGGCATACCATGACCCTGGATTTATCCTTTTCCTCTAATTTTGAGGTTAAGTCGGAAAATGCGATGCTGGAAGTGTTGCTGGCGATGATGGCATCTGCCGGAGAGTACTTTATGAGGTCTTCAAATAGCTGCTGCTTTAAATCCAGTCTTTCCGGAATGGCTTCGATGATATAATCTGCATTCTTTACAGCGGTCTTAAGGTCATCAAAGGTCTGGATTCTGATCAAAGATTTTTCTATATCGCCCGGTTCAATCAGCCCCTCCTCATGGAGAAGTTTATACTGTTTTCTTATTGTTTCCCTGCAGGTATTGCGTACCTCTTCAAAGCTTTCATAAACCGAAACAGGATATCCATATAGAGCAAAGCACCCCGCTATGGCATGCCCCATGGTACCGGCTCCTATCACAGCAATATTACGAATCATATGTAACACCTTCTCTCTTTACAAATTGTGACAACGATTGATATTCATTTCATATTGATTTTGTAATTTCAGTGTATCACCTTTTTGTTTTTATAATAAATTGATAATTTTCATTACTGTTATAGTAATTTTTCATGCAATATTATCAACGTTTTTTTTAATAAAGAGATCTTTAGCGAAATTTATGATATGATAGATGTGTAAAAATGAGTTTTTTTAGTAAAATGGAGAATATAGATGAACCTTTTTCAATTAGAATATTTTATTGTCCTAGCTGAGACCCTCAGCTACACGAAGGCTTCCCAACAGCTTCACATCACCCAGCCGACGTTAAGTAAGCTGGTCATCAACTTAGAGCATTCCATCGGCTCCCAGCTTTTCATTCGAAACAAAAGAGAGGTAAAACTGACTCCAACCGGAAAGATTTTTTACCACGAGATTAAAAAGATACTTCATGCTTATGATTCTGCCGTAAAAAAAGTAAAAGACATGGAAAACGGGACAACAGGAGTCATCAGCATCGGACTTTTAGGAACTGCCCTTGTCCATCATTTTCCCAAGCTGATCAAGCGGTTCCATGAGCTTCACCCAACCATCAAGGTGAACCCCATGGACTACACCTACGATTACATTATGGAAACCTTAACAAGCGGTCAGATTGATGTTGCCATCTTACCGGATATAGAAATTGACTGCCCGCCTCAGTTTTTAAAAAAGACCGTTTTCACAGACCATATGTGTGTGGTTCTGCCTCAAAACCACAAATTTTCGGAGCTGAAATCTGTTTCTCTCACCATGATAAAGGACGAGCCATTTATACATATGGACCCTAAGTATTCCAGAACCGACCATAATTTGATTGACAATATCTATTCTCAGGAAGGTTATTCTACCAACACGGTTTATGAGGCCAACTCTCTGATTAATATGATGCTTATGGTGGACTGCCAGCTGGGCATCTCCATTCTCGCCAGCCATATGAAACAGTTTGCAAATGATACCGTGCGATTTGTTCCTCTGACGGGTTTTGATGATTATTTTAAAGTAACATGCCTTTATAACAGGGAATCAAATGATTGTATTGAGAAATTACTGGAAGTGGCTGATGAATATTTTAAAAGCTGCAGCAACTGAGAATAGCCAATGCAGTTAATAGATGAATTTACCTTTGTGGTAAACCAGTATACAAAGACCAGCAGGCACAAATCCTATGGCCTGCTGGTCCTTATTTATAATTTACGATTTTTAATTATGACAATTATGGTTCCCAGAATGATGATGATTCCACTTACCAACAGGACTGTGGAAGTAACTGGACTTGGCTTTCCTGCTATAAATACCGACGTCGGTCCATCGGCTTTGCCAATCACTGCAACTGCCTTATTTCTTGTAAGCAATACTCCCGCTATTATCAGAACACTCCCAGCTAAACCTGTAAATCCGCAAATCCATTTCCTCATTTCTGCTCGCCCCTTTTGTTTTGATTATTCCAGATACTTTGTAATAAGTATACCAAACTGTTGGAGCTTTGACCAGTTAGTATACAGGGGCTGTTACTGTTTCACTGCGAATCTTTTTTATCAGCTCCGGTACAATCTTTTTCCAGTCCCCCACAATCCCATAATCAGCCACATCAAAAATAGGAGCTGTTTCGTCCTTATTGACAGCAATTATGATATCAGACTCTTCCATACCCGCCACATGCTGGATCGCTCCTGAAATGCCAATGGCAAAATATACATTTGGCCTCACAGTCTTGCCGGTCTGTCCTACCTGCATATCCTTGGGTTTCCAGCCTGCATCTACAACGGCGCGGGAACAGCTGACCTGACCATTAAGAGAAGAAGCCAGTTCTTCCAGTAAACCAAAATTTTCCGGTCCGCCAATGCCCCTTCCGCCAGACACCAGTATTTTGGCATCCATGATGTCAGCGCACTCCGCTACCGATTTTACAATATCCAGTATCTCAACATACTTATGATCGGGCGTAAATCCGGGATCAAATTCTTCCACCATTGCCTTCCGGTCTTTTATGGGTGTGATTGCCTGCATCACCCCGGGGCGCACAGTAGCCATCTGGGGACGGTGATTGGGACACGCTATGGTGGCTATGGTATTGCCGCCGAAAGCCGGTCGGGTCATCAGAAGCTGGTTGTGCTTCTGTTCTCTTCCTGCTACCGGGTTAAGCGGAAAATCTCCGATCTCCAGTTTGGTACAGTCTGCAGTGAGCCCAGTTGCAACCCTTGCCGAAACTCTTGGTCCCAGATCACGGCCAATTGCAGTTGCACCCACCAATACAATCTCCGGTTTGTATTTCTCAATCACACTGGAAAGAGCATGGGTATATGGTTCTGTCATGTATTCCTTTAACACCGGATTATCAACCACAATGACATGATCCGCCCCATATTCAGCCAGTTCATCTGCCATCTGTTTTACATCGGAGCCTAACAGGACCGCCGTAACATCCGTCCCCAGATTCTCTGCCAGTTCCCTTGCCTTACCCAGCAGTTCCAATGCAATTCGGCTAAGCTGATGATCCACCTGCTGGGCAAATATGTAGACACCCTTATATTCTTCTAAACCCATTTTATTCACCTCTTTTCCTTCCATATTAGATGATATGTCTTTCTCTTAGTTTGTTCATAATATAGTCAACTGACTCCGGAATGTCCAGATTCACAACCTCTCCTGCACCCTTTCTCACTTTGTCAGATGCCTTTGCAATCTGGGTGGGAGAACCTTTCAGACCAATATTGCTGTCATCAACCTCTTTTAAATCCTGTCTTCCCCACACGGTAAGCTCTGCACCATAGGCATCAAATATGCCGCCCGGCGTCATGTACCGGGGAGGGTTAAGCTCAGAAAGAGCGGTAATTAAGCACGGCATCTTTGCCCGGAGCAGATGGTATCGGTCCTCAAACTGACGCTCTGCAACCACATATTCCCCATCGATCCTTAAATTCTGTACATAGGAGATGACCGGGATGTCAAGATGCTCGGATAACTGGGGTCCCACCTGGGCTGTGTCGCCGTCAATGGCCTGGCGTCCGGTAATAATCAGATCATAGTCAAGTCTTTTCAGTGCTCCTGCCAATGTGGAGGAGGTTGCCCATGTATCTGCGCCTCCCAGTACCCGGTCTGTGACAAGAATTCCGTTGTCTGCCCCCATTGCCAGAGCTTCTCTTAAAACCTCATCTGCTTTGGGAAGACCCATGGTGATAACTGTCACCTTTGCGCCGTACTGGTCTTTTAATTTAAGCGCCGCCTCAAGACCCGCCTTATCGTCCGGATTCATGATTGCCAGCATGGCACTTCTGTCAAGTGTCCCGTCCGGATTAAATTTTACACCGCCTTTTGTATCAGGCACCTGTTTTATGCAAACAACAATATTCACTATGTATCCTCCTTATTTTAGCACGTCGCTGGAAATCACCATAAGCTGTACCTCGCTTGTTCCCTCGTATATCTCCGTAATTTTCGCATCACGCATCATTCGTTCCACATCATATTCGCGGATATAACCATAACCTCCATGGAGCTGAACCGCTTTTTCCGTTACTTCCATGGCAGTCTTTGCTGCATATAATTTGGCCTTCGCAGCCTCTACACTGTATGTCTTCTGGGTTTCCTTCGCAAAAGCGGCTTTGTATACCAGCATTTTTGCTGCTTCAATCCTGGTGGCCATTTCCGCCAGCTGAAACTGGGTATTCTGGAACTGTCCCAGCGCACGCCCAAACTGTTTTCTTTCTTTCACATATTTTACAGCGGATTCAAAAGCCCCTTCTGCAAGACCGAGAGCCTGAGCGGCAATGCCGATTCTTCCGCCGTCCAGTGTATGCATGGCAATACCAAACCCCTTCCCCTTGATTCCCAGAAGATTTTCCTTTGGTATTCTGCAATCATCAAATATAAGTTCATAAGTGGCAGACCCCCTGATACCCATCTTCTTTTCCTTGGTTCCGAATGAGAAGCCGGGTGTTCCTTTTTCCACAATAAAAGCAGATATTTCCTTTGATTTTTTCCCCCGCTTTTCAACGGTCCCTGTCACCGCTATGATGATATAGACATCTGCTTCCTTTCCATTGGTAATAAAGCACTTGGAGCCGTTAATTACCCATTGTTCACCGTCCAGAACTGCTTTTGTCTGTTGGCCCTGAGCATCGGTTCCAGCCCCCGGTTCTGTCAGTGCAAACGCTCCAAGCTTCCGGCCTGCCGCCAGATCAGGGATATAGTTTTGTTTCTGCTGCTCTGTCCCGTATGTAAGAATGGGATCAATACAAAGGGAAGTATGGGCTGACAAAATTACTGCTGTGGTTCCGCATGCCTTTGCCAGTTCCTCCACGCACATGACGTAAGATAATACATCACAGCCCTGCCCGCCGTACTCCTTTGGAACCGGTATTCCCATGAACCCGCATCTGGCCATCTTTTCTACGGTTTCCCTGGGAAATAGTTCTTTCTCGTCCACCTCATGCGCCATTGGCTTCACCTCATTTTCAGTGAAACTTCTGTACAGCGATTGTGCCAGAAGATGTTTTTTTGATAAAGTAAAATCCATATCCTGCTTCTCCTTTTACACACCGGCATAAATGCCGTTATTTACATTCCATTCTGTTATCAGCTGTTGTTTCCAGTTCCTGGTACAGGGTTTTTCCCGATTCATTTTTGGGGATTTTATTCCGATACCTTACAGCTGCTGCCCTGCCAATTCCAGTTACCCGGTATAAGTAATCCAAAATCACCTTCCCTGCATCTGGTGATGAGCAATCCGTGTAAATTGTAAGATTGTCATCGGTTCCCACACATGCAAAATCAATTCCTTCATATTGTTCCTTCAAAAGACGTTCCACTTCATCCAGATTCACCCTGCTGCCAGACACTTTGATAAAACGTTTTTTTCTGCCTGTTATAAAATAATACCCTTCGCTGTCCCGCCTGGCTATATCCCCGGTATGCAGAACGCCCTTCCATTCATCCTTTTTACTAAGGTCGTCTTTGCAACAGGCGTAACCAAGGGTTACATTCTTTCCCTGGTATACCAGTTCTCCCGGTATGTCTGGCTCTATGATCTCATTTCCCTGTTCATCCTCCAGCCAGAATCTGCCGCCTGGTATGGCAATCCCCATGCTTCCGCATTTCTCCAGTGATTTATCAGCTGGAAGATACCCCATTCTCGCCGTCGCTTCCGTCTGACCGTACATAACAATGAATTTCCTGTTGGTCCGTTTGGCGTATAATGCAAATTCTTTGTGGAGACTGGGTGGCAGCTTACCGCCTGCCTGTGTCATGGTTTTTAAATCCGGCAGATCCATTTCCATAAACCCAATCCGTTTTAAAATCTGATATGTGTAGGGTACACCGGCAAGTGATGAAGCCCTGTTCTTTCTTGCGAAATCCCAGAAGGCCGGCTCCAGCACTCCATATTTGGTGATCAAAAGTGTGCAACCCATTAAAACATGGCTGTTAATTATGGAAAGACCATATGTATAATTCATAGGCAATGTGGTGATTGGCCGCTCATTGACATCAATCTCCAGATAGGAGGCAATGGATTTTCCATTGGCATCAATATTCCCGCTGCTTTGCCTGACCAGCTTGGGGCTACCTGTACTTCCTGATGTAGTCAGCAGAAGGGATAGTTCACAATACAGGGCTGGGAGCAGTTTTTCATTTCTTCTGCAAAGGCAGTAACTGCCAAACTGCCATATAACTTCGCTGCCTTCTACCTTCTCAGTACAGGTTTCCGGGACGTAGAGAAAGGCGGGGTGATACTCCCTTATGAGACTATTTAACAGGCTTGGGTGGATACGGCTTTCCAGCATCAGAGGAACAATGCCGGTTTTCAGACAGGCAAGATAACCAAACAGTGACTCTATGGTATTCTCACAGAGAATAAAAATCAGTTTTTTCCCACCGACTTTACTGTAAAGTTCTCCTGAAAATGTGTCCAGCTGATCATATGTAACCTTTCTGTCCTTGTCATCCACTGCCAGAATTCTGTCACCATATATCTTTTCCTTATCAAACAAATGCATCTTACGCCTCCCTTCCGATCTGTCTGGACAGCACAGCGATAAAATCCTGGCCATCCCATACAGGATCCATATCCGCCGCCCGTCCGGCCGGCACGATCCGATGGACTCCAAAGAGATGATTTTTTAATACAAAATCTACTATTTCCTGTTCCTCTATTCCATGATATGCTATGGTCTGGAGACGGCCTGATGCCAGACGGGTGAGAGCCTTTCTCCAGTCTCCCCGGTATTCGAAAAACATACCAAAAGCCCCCCGAAGCTGATCAGTGTCTGAAGGAATTCCCTGCACCTCTATTGTATACAGGCGGTTCCAGTAACGACTGATCTTTGTTTCTTCATCCATAGTCATTGCATATTTGCACAGCAGTTCATATTTAGCCATTGCTTTATGGGCTGTCAGATCATAAGACCGGGCTTCCTCAGCAACTGCATTCCACCAGCGCTCTCTGGCGTTCTGAGCTTCTTTCGATTCTTCTTTCTGATTCCATATGACAAATACAGGGCTGGAACAGGCATTCTGATCCAAAAGATAGGTGTCGTTATAAAACCTGTGGGCGAGATTCTTTAATTCCTCCTCTGTCATATATCCCAGCTGCAAGGTATCCAGGATGGAAATGGAATACCGGTCCGGAAAATTCAGCTGCACCGCATCTGGCCTGATGAGCATGGATCTGATTTCCGATATAGTCCGGTCACCGCCCCACACCACACAGCCTGCACAGGCCGAAAGCGCTTCTCTCACTGCCAGAGAATCCCTCCGGCTGGAAAAGACAGAGATCCGTCTCCTCATCCCCTTATATTCAGGGCGCGTCAGAATTCGATCCAGGATGCGGCACAGGATTTGATCCTGCTCCCGGCTTTTAGAAGAGATACGGACAGAACAGCTGTTGCCTGCCAACAAACCCATGACAAGGCTGTAGCCAAACAATACCGGAACATTTGCGGCTGGAATGTGAAAAACTACTCCCCTGCCCAGACGAAAACGCCCGTCTTCATACCGTATTCTGAATTCCTCCATATGGGATCTGCGGCACCAGAAACCAAAGGCCGCCAGCTGTTCATTTTGTCTTCTCTCCCTGCGTATTTCCCTGGACAGCTGCCCCAGAAAATCCAGTACCGGGACTGCAAAGGGTTCCCACGGCTCTGTCTCCGGCTGTCTTACCCCTGCCAGAATAACCACTTCATCCTTCATAGGTATCACTGCACCCCCTGACCGGGGCATGTTTGATTCTCCCTGTCACCTTAAAATATTTCCCCAGGCGTCCGCACAGGCAGTCATCTTCGCCTATGATAATCCCTTCATCCTCTGTGAGTATGGAATGTCCCGGATAGGACCGGGGCAGAGGGGATAAAATCTGGATGATGCCCTTTTCCCCGTATTCACAGGGAGTAAAATCCACTGCCCTTCTTGTTATAATATCCGAATAAACACTGGCATGAAGATTGCCGCATTGGCATTCCATGTAAATGCAGCCTGTCTGTTCGGCCATTCCATAATAATTATGGATGCGGCTGATCCCTGTCACCGAATAAATCCGCTTTTTAAACTCATCGGAAGAAACCGACTGGCTTATCAGCTTCTTCCAGCCTCCTCCATGGACAAGGACAGCATTTTCCAGTTCCAGCTTCTTTCCCTGTCTTGCAAGGACTTCGTAGAAGTATTTCCAGATTATGTATGTAAATCCAAAGACAAGTATCCCTGTGTCTTTATATCGTTTCAGGAACTCTTCAACAGACTCCATATCCAACTCCATGTCACTGGTGAGAGCATAGCATATGTGGGAGGAAAAAATAGAAAATCCCAGTATCCCCGCCCCTCTGGCAGAAAACATCACCCTGTCCTTCAATACATCCGGACTGTCGATCACAAGAAGCGGAAGCCGTTGACCTCCAAAGAAATCTTCCCCTATGCCCGCCAGTGCAAGCTGCTGGTATCTGGCAGTGTCTGTATCCAGAAAAACCTTTGATACCTCCTGCCCTTTTGTTCCGGAGGAGGTCATAGTTTTAAAAATATGACCTGGTGGTACGCTCATCAGTTCCATACTCTTAAAAAGACCAATTGGGAGCATGGGGATTTCCTCTTCCTCCATGCTTCTGCCTGAAGGAATTTCCAGAGCTTTTAACAGCTTCTCATATGGCAGGCAATGCTGTCTGTGGTATTCTGTCAGTTCTGTCAGCCATTTACTGAACAATTCCCTTTTTTCTGCCCTGCAAAGGGAATATGGTTTCCTTGCCAGAATCATTTCATAATCCATGTCAATCTTCCCCTTTTCTTCAGACATTTTTCCAATCATGATTCTTAAATCACCACACCATATTTTTTCATTATCTCTTTCCCTTTTTCATAGGAAGAAAAGTTCATAACATCTGCAGTATTAAAGTGAATATCAAACACTTCTTCCAGATCTGTGACCAGATCCATATGTCCCATGGAATCCCAGGCACTGATTCCCCTATATTTTAAATTTTCTAAATCTTCCTTTTTTACTCTTAAATCCTTTATAAACAACTGATCATATTTTTCCAAATTGGTCATCGTCTGATCCTTTCCTCTGAGGTGGCATTGAATCCTTCAAACAGGTCCGGTTGCTGTGAATAAGCATTTCATCATCATCTGGCTGCAGCTGGACGTCAACACCCGTTCCCCGTACTGATTTTTGCAGGTTCCCCGAAATAATCCCACATAGCAGTCATCCCGTTCCTCATAAGAGAGGAATTCCACTGTAATTTCTATGGTATCGCCCTGATAAACCGGGCGGATGAATCTGGTGGCATGTTCCATATACAACGTGCCGCTGCCAGGAAGCTCCGTTCCCATGACAGAGGAAACCAGAGAATCCAGAAACATGCCGTGAACCGGAGGACGTTTAAAACCAGCCATTTCTGCAAATCCAGTATCCAGATGCAGCAGGCTTTCATCTCCTGTAAGCGCTGCAAAGCTATGTACATCCTTGCTGGTCACCAGCCGCCGTCTCACTGCCTTCTCATGGAGGTGGAGAACTTTCTTTTCCCGATTGCCAGAGGGAGAGCTTCTATCCTCAGCCCGGATCTCCTGTTCCAGACGTATAAACCCCGTCTCATCCCACAAAAGCACCACCTTTTTGCAATCCTTAAGACTACTCACATCTGCGCACCTGCGGCTGCACCCGCAGACCACCATCCATATGTCGCATACAGCTGCTGTATCTGAGGTAATATACTCATGTACAGGGTTGGCTTCTCTGAATTTGCGGACCCTGCTGCATCTGTCATATACCGGATTACAGCCGCCGCAGAATTTAATTCCGATTTTCATGTCATTCCTCCCCCATCATTCTATTCCCGGGATTCCAGCATACACTGCAGCTTCTTTGCGGCTGCGCTCAAAGGCCGTTTGCTGTCACTGACAATGCATATGTCCCGCTGGGGTATCTGCTCATACAGATTTATCTCCACAATTTCCCCCTTTTCAACCAGAGGCCGCGCAAATTCCTCCGGCACAAACCCGATCCCAAGATTCTTAAGGATAATCGGGAGAATCAGATCCATGGACGCTACCTCAATGGATGGACGCATGGTCAGACCGCAGGAGCGATAAAATTCCTGAAAAAATTGAAATGTGGTGGTGTTTTCAGACATGGTGATTAGCGGCAGTTTTCCCACCTCTTCCAGATAAACAACCCTTCCCGCATACTCTTTGTATATAGGGCCGCCCACCAGTACGCTGTTAAAATCCTTTACCTTAACCACTTTTAATGACTGTTCATGGTCAAAGGGTGTAGTGATAATTGCCAGATCGATCTTTCCGGCTTTCAGCTCATTGAGAGTCTGGGGCGTATTATAGTTAAAAATATTTATTTTCACCTGGATATACTGCTCCTGGAACTGCTTTAAGCTGGCTACCAGGTAAGAAAGCATAGCCATCTGTGTAGCCCCCACATTGATGTACTCATGCTGCTCTCCCAGGAGTTCTCTCAGTTTTTCCTCACCCTGTATCAGCTGCTGGCATGCAGGTGCAACATAACTGTAAAGCATTTCTCCTTCTGCAGTCAGCGTAACCCCTTTTCTGGAACGGATAAATAACTTGCACCCTAATATATTTTCAAGATTCTGCATGCAGTAGGTTACTGATGGCTGGCTGGTCACCAGGGCATTGGCTGCCCTGGTAAGGTTTTTATATTTTGCTACGTAATAAAAAATCTTGTAATGTTCAAAATTTGCAGTCATACCACTACTTCTTTCTAATCATTTTTTATCTTTATCCATCAAGTTTTCATATCATGGCATCAATTGACAAACCGTCTGCCCGCTGTTAAACTACAAGGCATAGGAGGGTTACCAATGGAGATCACAATTCAACAAATAGAAGCGATTCTTGATACAAAAGTGCGTCCGGCATTAGCTGAGCACAATGGCGATGTATTGATACAAAGCCTGGAAGATCATGTTTTAAAGGTAAAGTTAACTGGAAAATGTTCCGGCTGCCCGGCTGCCCACAGTACCAATGAGGAACTGATCACCGCCGAAGTCCAGTCTGCTTTTCCTTCCATTCAGGACGTCATTCTGGTAGAAGAAATCAATCCGGAATTAATTGATATGGCCCATAAGATTCTGAACCATAAAATCTAGAGGGAAACAAAGCCTATCATTCTGACCCGGGGACACCCCGGGTCCCTGACGCAGTGGAGCATGTCACAATAAGTCTGCAGTTTCTGCCTCTCTAACCTTATCTAATTTTACATTTCTTCCATAAAGCCACATATCAAATGATATCTCAGCAAAGTTAAGCACATAGAAAAACCAGGAAAGAAAGAACAGCCAGTCGTAATTGGATGCATATTGATACTGAAGAAACTTCCTTGCAATGCCAAAGATATATCCCAGCCATATAAAAAATTCAAACTGAAGGCTCTTGCCTTTGGCTGTTTTTGATACATAAGATTTGTAAACGGAAAACGGCCAGGATAAACCAAACCCTACGATCATGAGCGTTTCCAGCAAATCTGAGATCATCGTTACATTCATATAGTACCCCCTCGTACATTGTTATAGTGCTTCCCCAAAACGCTTCTCAAATTCCACTGACAGATCATCCCGAAATGCAGGTGCTGCAATATTGATTAAAGCCCTAGCTCTTGCTCTTAAGGATTTTCCTTTCAGATGAGCGACCCCGTACTCTGTCACAATATAATCCACATCATTTCTGCTTGTGGTTACAGCTGCCCCCTGTGTCAGAAATGGAACAATCTTCGATATGGTTCCTCCCTTGGTGGTGGCTCCGAAGGCAATGATTGACCTTCCGCCTTTGGATGCGGACGCTCCCCTTACAAAGTCCATCTGTCCGCCCACTGCCGAGTACTGCTTCAGTCCGATTGTCTCTGCACAGACCTGACCCATTAAATCCGTCTGCAAAGCTGAGTTAATGGATACCACATTGTCATTCTGGCTTATGATGAACGGATCATTGACATAACTTACCGGCTTCATGCAGATGGCAGGATTATCGTTGACAAAGTCATACAATTCCTTTGTGCCCATCATAAAGGTAATGACCATTCTTCCTTTATCAATATTTTTCCTTTTACCGGTAATTGCCCCTGTCTCATACAGATCCATCAGCCCATCGGAAATCATCTCGGAATGAATCCCCAAATCCTTTTTATCACCGAGAAATTTAAGCACTGCATCAGGAATTGCACCGATTCCCAGCTGCAGGCAGTCCCCATCCCGTACCAGCGAAGCTATGTTGGCGCCTATTTTTTCCTCCACCTCTCCGATCACCGGACGGCCATGTTCGTGGATTGGTTCATCACTCTCCACAATAGCTTCCAGATTGCTGACGTGAATGAAATTATCCCCCATCACCCTTGGCATGTTGGGATTTACCGCACCGATTACCTTTGTCCCCGGCCGCTCTCCTGCTTCCTTGGCAAAATCACAGGACAGTCCATAGCTGCAATAACCGTGCTCATCCGGCTCAGACAATGTCACAAGGAATACCTGTGCCGGGTCCATATTGGTCACATAGTCTGGGATACGGTTGAAGAATACGGGCACAAAATCCCCTTTTCCCTCTGCAACATAATTCCTGCTGCGAGCACCTATGAAGAGGGATGCGTATTTAAAATGCTTCTCCAGCCCAGGCTCAAAAAATTTACAGGTTCCCATATCATGCTGCTGGACAATATGTATTTCTCTTAAATCCTGTTCCACCGCATAATCTACCATTGCGTTTACAAGACAATCCGGCTCCGCAGCTGCATGGCCAATCAGAACGGTATCTCCTGAGTGAATGATCTTTACAGCCTCCTGAGGAGTTTTCAATTTTGAAGCATAGATTTCTCTCCAGTTCATACGGCTACACCTCCTTATATTTTTCAGCAAAACGTCTCTCAAATTCTTCTGCAAGAACGTCCTGAAACTGCGGTGCCGCAATGCGGATCAGCTGCCGGGCCCGTTCTCTGAGCGTATTGCCTTTCATCTTAGCGATTCCATGCTCTGTAACGATATAGTCAACATCATTTCTTGATGTGGTTACCGTTCCTCCCTGAGTCAGATAGGGCACAATTCTGGAAACCGTTCCCTTTTTCGCAGTGGAAGGGAATGCCAGGATTGACCTGCCGCCTTTTGAGAAGGAAGCTCCCCTGATAAAGTCCACCTGTCCGCCGATTCCGGAAAACTGTTTCAGCCCCATAGCCTCGGAGCACGCCTCCCCCATCAGGTTCACTTCAACCGAAGAGTTGATGGATACCATGTTATCATTCTGTCCGATAATGACCGGGTGATTGACATAATCCACCGGTGCCATGTAGACACTGGGGTTATCGTCTGCAAAATCATACAGTTTGCGGCTGCCCATGAGGAATGACACGACTATTTTTCCTCTGTTATAATTCTTGGCTGCACAATTAATGACTCCCTTTTCATATAAATCAATCACACCATCTGATATCATCTCGGAATGAATACCCAGATCTTTTTTGTTATCCAGGAATTTAAGAACTGCATCCGGAATCGCTCCGATTCCAAGCTGCAGACAGTCCCCATCGTTCACCATAGAAGCAATGTGCTCTCCAATTGCCATTTCCACATCCCCAATCTGAGGAAGTCCCAGCTCTGGTATGGGGGTATCATCTTCCACAATCACATCAATATCGGATACATGGATAAAGCTGTCTCCCAGCGTTCTTGGCATATTGGGATTTACTGCGGCAACCACCTTGGCTCCCTCAACTTCTGCTGCCGGTTTTGTATAGTCACAGGATACACCGAAACTACAGTATCCGTGCTCATCTGGCAGGGATAAGGTAACGAAAACCACATCTGGTTTCTTTGTGCTGCGGTAAAATTCCGGTGCCTGGTAAAAATAGCATGGGGTAAAATCTCCCCGACCGCTGTTCACACAATCTCTGGTCTTTGCTCCAAGAAACAAACTGTTCTCCCGGAAATGTTTCTCCATCCCCGGCTGTGCATAAAGGGAATGCCCCATATCCACCTGCTGGTATATTTCTATATCCCTTAAATCCGCCTGCACCGCGTACTCAGTCATGGCATCCACCAGTTTAATGGGTTCACCCACTGCATGACCGATCACCACTTTGTCACCGGATTTTACCACCTTAACAGCCTCTTTTATTGGCTTTAATTTTGAAGTATAAATTTCTCTCCAATTCATACCTGTGTTCAACCTCCCTCTTAGGTCTAAAATGGCCGTTTTTAATCCTTTATTTTTGCAATCGCTTTTGCAAGCTCTTTTTTTCTTCCAATATTACCCTGACGGGAAATCATAATTCTCTGTGCCTGGGGCGAGCCAGCTCCATGGAGGGATTCGGTCCTGTATCCCACTGCAGCGGTTCCAAGAGTCAGATTTTCAATTAAACGCAGGATTCTGAGACGGTTTTCAGTGGAGACACCTTCGATCCCCTTTAAATATTTATCCACATAGCCACCTACAACCGGATCGTTTAAATCCTTCTCAGATGGGGCGGTTACCATAAGTCCTCCTGCAATATCCTCTGCCAGACGTGCAATCTCATAGGGATATCTGGTCACATTTTGCTTACATACATTGGCAAGCAGCAGGTCAATGATATAATTACCGGAGTCAGTGGGCGTCCCTTCCGCAGAACATGCAATGCCGCAGCAGTAAAGCGTTTCATTTAAATGAGTCATCTCAATCAGTTTATCCTTAATATGAGAAACCTTGGGTACTCCGTTATAATCCGCTGCCAGGGCTGCAGCTCCAATTAAAACATCACCTACGCCAACCTTGCATCCACCGTAGGACTGCCTGTGGTATCCGGCGAACCGTTCCACCAGCATACCGGCATACTCAAATTCACCATTGAGGAAAATGCGGTCATTGGGGACGAATACATCATCAAATACAACCAGTGCCTCTACGCCTCCAAATTCACTGTTGCCCACATCCATCTGAGAACCTTCCAGCTTTCTGGTATCGCAGGACTGCCTTCCGATAATCATTACGATTCCCTCTGCATCCACAGGAACTGCAAAGGAAACTGCATAATCCTTATCATCCGGTCCCATGGCAACGGTAGGCATGACAATCACTTCCTGTGAGTTAATAATACCTGTTTGATGTGCCTTTGCGCCTCTGACTACGATTCCGTCATCTCTGCGCTCCACAACTCTTAAATACATATCAGGATCTGGTTGTGCATGAGGTGCCAGCCCCCTGTCGCCCTTTGGATCCGTCATTGCTCCGTCTACGGTCAAATCTTTATCTTGAACCATACGAAGATATTTTTTAAAATTCTCATGATAACTGGTGCCGTATTTCGCATCAATTTCATAGGTTGTTGACCATTCCGCATTAAATGCATCCATTCCCACACACCGCTGGAAGCAGGCAGCCGTCTTCTGTCCGCAGAGCCGTTGCATTTTAACCTTTTTAATTAAATCATCCGTGCTTCTGTGAATGTTAGCAAAACGGTTAATTTTACGTCCATCATCTAAAGTTACTGTCATGAGATCCTCGTATTCCAGAAGCTGAGCCAGATCGTAGGTAGCTTTTACCGAATTAAGGGATGGCCTTAGAATCGGATGGTCAATTGGGTTTTCAATCTTCTCCCCAAACATGTAAATATTAAGTTTCAGTTTCCGCATACTTTCCACATATTCTTCACCAGTCATTAATGCCATAATCTTCTTCTCCTTTTCATGCGTTATTAATACAGTTCCTGATAAATTTTAAGCACCCGGTCCGCATCAAGGGGTACAAAGTTGTTTGCCATAAGACGCCCCTGCTGTTCCATGACACTCTTTGTAAATACAGCAAGCTCTTCCTGCTTCACACCATACTGGCGAAGCGTCTTCTTTGGAAGAATTGTTCCAAGCAGTTCATCAAGCCTGTCATAAACCACATCATTATTGCAACCCAGCAATCCTCCAAGAAACTGATTCATCACTGCAATCTCGCCATCCTGCCTGATCTCCATGTAATTTTTAAGCACCCCTGTAAACATGGCATAGTTGCTCTCCCCGTGAGCGACGTGATAGGTTCCTCCCAATGGATAGCTGGTGGCATGGACAGCCGCACAACCGGCCGTTCCGAATGCAATTCCTGCATAATTGCTTGCAATCAGAAAATCCTTCATAAGCGGAAGCCTTGCATCGATTCCTTCGGCTGCAATCTTCTGATAACCCCTGATGATCATTTCAATGGCCTTGTATCCAAAGAGCTTTGTAAATGGCGTTGCCTTTGGAGACAGGCTTGACTCCACCGCGTGAACCAGAGCATCAATGGAGCTGGTGGCAAACACGGCAAATGGAAGTCCGTTTAAAAGTTCCGGAACCAGCACCGCCTCATCCGTATACATATGGGGTGACACAAGTCCTACCTTTGTTCCCAGCCTGGTCCGGTTAATAATTGAAATATTAGTGACTTCACTTCCAGTTCCGCAGGTTGTGGGCAGAATCACAAGTTCCCGTTTCTTTTGGATTTTTTCAGGTTCGGCATAGAGGGAATCCAGCGGGTCCCCTGCAGACACTGCCATAACCTTGGCAATATCAATCACCGTGCCGCCGCCTATGGCTATAATCCGTTTGCAGTCCGTCTTTGCAGCTGCTTCAAGGATGGCATCCACCATGATATCTGTCGGCTCTCCCGTCCCGTATTTCTCCTGAAAAATGGTATGGACATTCAATCCAAGTGTACCGAAATATGGTTTGTATATGTATTCGTTGGTCAGTATGAGATCACCGCTTCCAAGGTGGAACTCTCTGGCAAATTCTTTACAGGTATCGTAGTAGGATATCTGGGATTTTAAAATAATTTCCTTCATTTCAAGCCTCCCCTATGCAAAAATCTCTTCATCCGTCGGCTGTTTCCAATCCTTTTTTACAAATGCAATCCGGCTCTTGTTCATCAGGTGGGTATAGAACAGATTCTCGCTGATCGCATTGTTGCCCCAGCTTCCGCATCCCAGTGTGGTGGTGGGATTCAAGGAGTTTGCAAACGCACCGCCTGCCATGCTGGAACAGGTCTGATTGACTACCACCCGGCTTACGGGAAGCTTTAAACCTGCATATTCGATATGATTTTTATCGTTGGACTGAATGTCTACTGAATGGCCCTCACCTTCATATACCAGATTGTCATATGCGATCTGAACCGCCTCTTCCCATGTCTGATAGCTGTATGCAGCCATCATCGGACACATCTTCTCCTTGCTCCATACAACTCCTGCCCCATGTTTCTCAGGCTTTACAATTATGACCTTTGTTCCCTGGGGAACGGAAATCCCAGCAAGGTCTGCAATGGTTTTGACTGACTGACCAACCACTTTTTTGTTGATTACACCATTGGGGAATACCACTTCTGCCAGTTTTTCAATCACCGCTTTATCATCAATGTAGAATGCTCCCTGAGATACAAATTCCTTTATCACAGTATCGTAATCCTTCTCAGGCGCAATGATTGTCTGAGTTCCGGAACAGATAATACCATTGTCAAAGATACGGCTGGCAATCATTCTCCCTGCTGCAGCCTTGTAATCGATTCCTTCATCAATCAGTCCCTGTACATTGCCGGGTCCCACACCATAGCTTGGTTTTCCGCTGGAATAAGCGGACTTGACAACACCAGCACCACCGGTCGCCAGTACAACATCACAGGCAGTCATCAGTTCGTTGGTAAGCTCGATCGACGGTTCTTCGATTACCAGGAAAATATCTCTTGGAACTCCCATACGGTCCAGCTCTTTGTAATACAGTTCAGCCACTGCCATGGCACATTTTTTACTGCGTGGGTGAGGTGCAATAATAATCGTATTCTGGCATTTTACGGCATACATGGCATTACACATGGGGGTTACAATGGGGTTGGTGCAGGGTGTGGCAGCTGCAATAACGCCCATTGGCTTTGCCACCTCAATCAGCCCTGCTTCCTCATCTGTTCCAATAATGCCAATGGACCTTTTGCCCTTTAATGCATTCCAGATGATTCTGGATTTTCCTCTATTCTTAGTGACCTTGTCTTCATAAACGCCCATCCGGCTTTCCTCAACAGCAAGCTTTGCAAGCGGTTCTGCATTGTCAAAAATAACTTTTGCAAACATCTTTACAATTGCATCTGTCTTTTCCTGGTCATAGGAACGCAGAACCTGCTGTGCATTTCTGGAACGTTCTACTAATGATTGGATTAATTGGTTCATTTTTGTTATCTCCTTTGATAGTGATTTTTTTAACATTGTTTCTATGGTTCATTCTAATTCCTTTTGCCTGTATTTAAAAATACTAATAACTTATCATAAACAATAGGATTTTTTATGGTTCATTTTTGGCACTTTTAACAATAGTTTAGACAAAACGGGCCATAGTGGTATGATTCAGGGGATAAAATTCCAAAATCAATCGTTAATTTATTAACTTAGAAACGATAAAAAAACCGTATATAAAGAGATACAATAAACGGATAAGGAAGGTTATTATGGGAAGACGGATTTGATATGTTGATTGGACCGAAACGACATAAATTCGTATTATTAATAAAAGACCGGGAAAAGTTGGTCTTATAGTAAAATATGGGGATACACTTTACTTCTTATATATAGAAGTATATAATAGCTGTTAATATATGTAAAATGTATTTATTGTATGTCAGTTATCTAATATTTATATAGCAGATAAAAGGGGGATCTATGGATATTACATATGACTATTACAGAATTTTTTATTATGTGGCTACATGCAAAAGCTTTTCCAAAGCCGCCGGGCTCCTTTCAGCCAACCAGTCCAATATTTCACGTTTCATAAATAATTTAGAACATCAATTAGGGTGTAAGCTTTTCGTGCGATCCAACCGTGGCATCTCTTTGACACCAGAGGGGGAGAAGCTCTATTCCCACGTTAAAATTGCCCAGGAACAGTTCAGAGCGGCTGAGCTGGAACTGATCAATGATAAAAACTTAAGCGGAGGTACGATAACCATCAGTGTCAGTGATACTGCCCTTCACGGTCATCTTCTCCCTATACTTGCAGCATTTCACAGCACACATCCCGGTATACATCTACGCATTCTTACCCACTCCACACCACAGGCAATCCAGGTTTTAAAGAACCGACTGGTTCACTTTGCAGTTGTGACCACTCCTTCTAATATCAAACCTCCACTGAAAGAAACATGTCTGAAGTCGTTTCAGGAAATACTGATTGGGGGGAGACATTATTCCTTTTTAAAAGACACCCCACACCATCTGTCGGAGCTGATTCAGTACCCATTTGTCTGTCTTGGTAAAGATACCGTTACTTATGAGTTTTTTTCAAACCTGCTCTTAAAGTATGATCTGGTTTTTAAGCCGGATATAGAAGTGGCATCAACCAATCAGCTGATGCCTATGATTAAAAATGACCTGGGTATCGGTTTTATCCCGGAACGCTTCGCCAAAGAAGCCCTTGAAAACGGGGAGGTTTTCTCCATCCCTCTGGAAGAAGCGATTCCCAGACGCAGCATCTGCCTGGTGGAAAATACAAGCCGCTGCCTAAGCATTGCTGCAAATGCATTAAAACAAATGATATTGTCCCCAGAGTTCTGACACAGTAAGAAGTGAGAATGCCTGGAACAAGGCTGGGGAATATAAATTTATATAAAAACAAAATAAAAGCTTACATTATATAACTCTTTGTGTTATACTAACTGAGCTAATTTTAAATATGGTACATAATTGGAAACGCACACTCCTCCCGGATGATAACGAACAACACATTCATAATCATTAAGGAGGATTTTTTATGCCAAAAAACAAATTTCAAGACGTCATTTTTACTGCTATCATGGCAGTTGTAATGGTATATGGAATGATTGTTTACAACGTCGCCCTGAATATGAGAGGGATTACAACCGGGACATTTATTGCAGCACTTCATGAATTGCCTGTCATGGCTCCAATAGCATTTATTTTGGAATTCTTTGTGGTAGGGAAATTAGCAAAGATGCTTGCTTTTAAAGTGGTAAGACCGGATGACAGACCTCAATTTATTACATATGCAATATCGATCTGCATTTGTTGCATTATGTGCCCGGTTATGAGTCTGATCGCAACAATACTATTTAAAGAGCCGGGGATGGGAACCTGGATACAGACGTGGGCAATGAATTTCCCAATGGCAATTTTATATCAGATGTTTTATTGTGGACCGGTTGTCAGACTTATTTTTCGCTTTATTTTTAAGGAAACAGAGAACATATAATTTAGTGAAGCCGTTGGTTCAGAAAAAGCAGACAGTAAATTCACTGCCTGCTTTTTCTCCATTTTATCTAATCAGAATTCTTACGTCTCTATTCAATATTTTTCCCATTGGACTTGATACACATCTTATACCAATAAAAACTGCTTCCAAAGTTATATCACTTCGTCCATACCGCGCTTAGAGCGGCCTTACGTTGTATATAAACTGGTATACAGTCATATTTAAAGTATACTTCTGCTTTTTTTCCTCTCCAATGCTTCAAGCAACATACACCCAATACCATAACATGCAATATCCTTTATATCAAACACCGAACCTAATACGATTCGTAAGAACCTGTTATCTTCCACCCCAAGTACGTGTACTAATTTAAAATATTGCAATACCTCTATTCCTGCTGCAAATAAAAAGACATACAATGGAAGTAACCTGCATTTTTCCGGTATAATGATCCTCATGAAACTATACACTAAAATTACTACCAGCATATCCCCTACATATGGCCGTACAAAAGAATCATGTACATATAATGCAATTATCACTTCTATGAACAGAAGCAATACAAATGCAATCCCATACTTAATTCTTAACTGATTTCTTTTTGTCTTTTGTAAGCTCATAACTCTCTCCAATCATTCTGATAATATCTTTATCTGGAATTGTTCCATCGAGAATTATGGAATTCCAATGTTCTTTATTCTGATGATATGCTGGTATTACAGAAGTAAATGTGCTCCTCCAGAAATCTCTCCACTCTGGGTCACATTTAACGTTTATCCAGATGTTGCCATCCCTCTCATAGATCCAGGCAAATGCTTTCTTATTAGTCTTATGGCGAATTAAGGTCCAGTTTGCATCGTGAAATGGATAATCCTCATAGACCTCTTTTAATTTCATACATAGAGCTATTACTTCTGAACGTTTTTTCAAAATTATCACCTACTTTAAAACTTAATCAACCAAATGACATCACTATAACTATTTATTGAAAAACACTTAAATGAGTCTTTCAAAAACATCCTGATCACGTAAATCAAATAAATAACTATCTTTAGCATTTTTATCATCATTTACCCGATGCTCATATTGATGTAGATATACTTCTCCCTTTTCAATCTTTGATAATAAATTTTGAAATTTTGACCGCCAAATCCCATTTACGTATAATATCTGTTCACCTTTATATTCTAATTGCTCCCATTTTATATTCCAATAAATATCACTATCTTGATAATTTAACTTGTAGTATTCATAATCTTTCTTGTTAAATGTAACCGTATAAGTGGGATCATAAGGAATTTCACCATACTTATATTTCTTTGCAGTAAAAAATGGGGTATTCTGAGTCTTTAAATCTGCATATTTGTTATTGGTTTTATCATAAAAATCAATTACCCATGGTTTGACTTTTTTCTCAGGATTAATTATTAAGTCTACATCTAATCTTGGTTCTATCTCTCTAATAAACCAGAATTCTTTGCTTTCTCCTTCTGCATACCATTTAGGTTTATCTTCAGTGTTATACTTACTTTTATTTCTCTGTACTTTTATTAAATTCGTAGCATACTTGTTTCCAGCCTGACTCGTCTTTATTTCAAAAGAAACAGTATCATCTATTTGAACTGAGATTATTAATTTATTTATATAAAATCTTAATCTCTTAAAGGTATCATTCTGTGTATCAATTTCACCATATCCTTTTTCAGTATTAATAAGAATTATTCTTCCTTCCATTGGCTCTCCATTAATTAATAAATAATTATGATTTCTATGATATTTGTTTTATAGATTTCCGTGTTATCATTTTTACATTTCTTAACAATTTATAGAGACAGTCTTATGAACTCTTGTTTACTAACTTTTATGCCACTATGAGCCAAACGCTTGGAACGTTCGTCATAAATCTGGTTTAAAAGAATTTTTTTTGACTCTTTTAACCCATAGTGCAATAACCTATGGCAATTTGGACATAAGCAAATAATATTTGCATAAATATCTATACTTTTATCAAAATATCTCTGCTCTTTTAATGGAATTGCATGATGACCTTCCATATATTGTTTATTTGTACTCTCAGAAATAAATGTATTATGTTTCATGTTTATTTCACAGATATACCCTGCAAATTCAATAGATTGTCTTTTAATAATATCAGATCGCTTCCAGGTAGTTCTCTCTATATTTCTTACTTCACCCATTTCAACTTCAATATCCAGTACTTCTAATTCCTTTTTTTTCTTATTGAAGTTCTCCCCATTTGCAAATTTAAAATAGTTGTTTAAACCTGCGCTATACATATGATGCCCTCTTTCATTTAATGCAACAAAATTAGGCTCACTGTAAAGATATGATCTAAGCAATTTTAATTGATTGATGTCATGAATTTCATAAATGGACATTTTTATTTTCTCTCGTTCTACTAAAAATTTAGATATGTATCTCAAAGCATCTAAATAATGCTTTATTGAAGATTCTGAGAGTTTTCTCACTTTCTCTAAATAAAGAATGTAATATTCCATCAAAACATAGTCTGAATTCATGATACTCACCTACTTTTTTTATTATATCTTTTACTATTTTAGCTTTTTTGCATACTCATAAATCCGTTTTAGCAATGAATCATTTTCAGTAAATGTATCGCTCATCAAATTCTTAAATCCACTATATGATCCAAATCCTAACATATAAACTGCAATTGCCATAGCAAGATCATCTGAATTGACATTTACCTCTTTAGCAATATTTTTAAGTTCCTCAAAAACACTATCCTCTTGTACTTTAAGGTTCACACTATTCTTAACGACACCTTCTATTGTTTCTGGTAACACCATACACAACTGGTAGAATGAATCTATTTCACCTGTTACCAGCTCATAAAATTGATCAATACTAACTCTACGTATATTTCTATGAGATACTTTTTTTCCATCTACAGTAGTTTCCCATTTTATATTTTGTGAACGCTGTGCTATGGCTTCAACAAGAAAACAAGCACAATCATCATCACTTAATAACTGATGTTGCATTTTTATATATGTTTTCCCTGCTGATGCAGAATTCATTGTATTATGCTTGTTTTTCATTTCTACATATATTTTATGAACGATATTTTTATCCGGTAATACTATACCGTTAGGGTTTGTATAAATCACATCCCAACCACCCTCTTTTCCATTTTGAGGAACATGACAATTTGGAATATACTGAAAAATACCCTGATGAAAATATCCAATATCATTATTGTTACCTTTATCTCTTTGTCTGAATATTTCTTTACTTACAATGTCTTCCCAACTATAACGATATACCGTTTTATCAAAAATCAACTTGATTGGATCAATAATATTACTATTAAAACTTTTGATATCAAATGGCTCCAACTTAGCACCATATTTTCCAATAGTTGCTTCAACATGACTTTTTAATTTTTCTTCTGATATAAATTTTAATTTCCACTCCATTACTTTTTATTCTCCAGTGCTTCATATATTTTTTTTGCAACCTCATAAGCCAAATTCACCGGTACAGCATTCCCAACTTGTTTGTATTGTGACATTACACTTCCACAAAATTCCCATTCATCAGGAAAACTTTGACATCTTGCATTTTCCCTAACCGTAAATGGTCTAGATTCTAACGGATGACATCTTTCTGTCTGCTTTTGTGACGGTGAGGTAAGTACTGTAAGTGATGGTTCTTCCATACTCATTTTTCGTAATATACCTGTACGTCCCCCCTCCATATCCCAACAGCTTTTCATATACACCTTAGCAATTTCAGGATCTATATCTTTCCAATATCCACCTGGTGGTACCAGATCAAATATTTTTTTCTTATTCTCTCCGTATGGAACGCCAATACTTTTAGGTACATTTTCCAAAATATCTCTTAGTACTGGTTTATAATCATGAGCCTCTGGAAATTCAAAATGAATTGTATTTTTTAAGTCTCTTCGTATTCCGATTGTTATCAAACGTTCTCTTTTCTGTGCCACACCATAGTTCCATGCGTTTAAAACTTCTTTTTGGATTTCATATCCAGCCTTTTCAAATATCTCTATAATTGTCTTATATGTCTTTCCACCATCATGTGTCAGTAGACCCCTTACATTCTCAAACAAAAACATCTTCGGTTGCAATTTCTGCAGAAATACTGCATAGTGATAAAATAACGTACCTCGCGCATCTTCTAATCCCAGTCTTTTTCCTGCATAAGAAAATGCTTGGCATGGAGCTCCTCCAGACAACAAATCAAGCTCACCCTTTTTTATACCAAATAATCCTTCCAAATCTAAACATGATATATTTGCTATGTCATCGCAAATAACATTCCAATTAGGTCTATTTATTTTCAAAGAATCACATGCATCTTTATTAAATTCTATAAGTCCTAATGTATCGAATCCTGCTTTTTCCAAACCTAATGCTAAGCCTCCAGCTCCAGCGAATAACTCAATTGTTGTAAACATATTTTACCTCATTTTTCTATCTTAATTTAAAAACAATTTCCTTGTCCATTACCTAAGGACTAATTGACTATGTCTATTATATTTTCACTTAAAAAGTATAATGCTTTTCAATATTTGTTAATTTTCTATTGATGCATGCTCATTTCATCTTAGCAATTACATTATTAGATAATCCATCCGCTATTCGTAAATCTTTTTACTATATTTTTGTCAATCTTATTACTTATAATAACACATTTGCAATTCTCCTTCAATTTGAAATTGATTGAGTAGTTTTATACTTTAAACATTTTAGTTCGAGTAGAGAATATTTACTCTAATACCTCACACCAACAGTATGTTCCATTAGTCATACAGCAAATTAATAATGACCACAAACCTTGCTTATGACAGCTTATTTTTTTTAATATATTGACTATATTCATCTGCACATAAAATAGAACTACACGACTGTAGTCTGATTTCGAATCTGACAATTCGATTTCTACCTGTCATCTAGTCCTATCTAGATAAACACCTATTAATTTTTGCTACTTCTCCCTATATGAAATATATATAAATTCTTTATATACTCTTTATCCTTATTTTACAGTATTTAATCAACTATTACAATTATAACTAATTCCATTTATTATTAAGTTTTACCTGGCATAGGAGAGGATGCTCCTACGTTCGATATTACCCATTGTCTTTTTGCTTCAACTTCTTTAATTGATCATATTTTTCCTTGCTGCCCTTAGCTAATTCTACTGGATACTTTTCATCGTTTCTCTTAATCTTAGCCTGTACAATCTCATCTATATCAAGACCGCACGCATCTGCCATAAGCACACAGTAATTTATTACATCAGCTAATTCTTCTCTTATCTTGTCCGTCTTCTCTATGCATTTCACATCCTCAGCACTCCACTGGAAAACTTCCAATAGTTCAGCCGCTTCCAGGGAAATTGATATGGCTAAATCTTTTGGATTATGAAATTGCCTCCAGTCGCGTTCATCACGAAATTGTAATATCTTATCTATTGTTTCTTGTGTCATTAATAGTCCCTCTTACTTTATCCTGCTTTTTTAAAAGAACCGGTGTAAAAAGTTCAAAATGTTTTCTTTCCTAACTGGCTCACTGTGGCCCACCACTGCCAACTCAAAGTCAATATTACTTAATTCCTGATATAATTGTTTTGTTTTTTCCAAATCTCTGTAATGATTTTGATAAAAGTCATCATTATAAATATCTCCTAAAAATATCACTCTTTCCTCTCGAATGAAAACAACCACGGAATCGTCACTATGGGCGGAGGGAAGGTGCATGCACTCGCACGTAATGCTGCCGCAGTCCAACACGATTTTTTGTTCAAAGGTTATGAGTGCTGGAACTACCTTTATTTCTTTTAATTTTGGATACTCTGCCCGGATGTGCTCATCTGCAAACAAAATTTCTTCACCGGATATCAACCGCTCTTTCATTTTGGTATCAGTAAATTCCCAGGAGGACATTCTGACCAATTCCTGGTTTGTCTTTGTATGTGCAATTGTTTCCGCATCAACGGCATGCATCCCATAAGTATGATCCCAATGCCAGTGTGTGATAACACAATATTTTGGCTTCTTTAAACCTTGCTGGGTAAGAAAAAAATTATAATCTTTCACATGATTCGCAGAATTGCCTGCATCCACCATTACCGAGCATCGATCCCCATTGATATAACCCAAAACAGGGCGATCGCTATTGGAATCACATTCCGTATAATATATATTTTTTGTAAGCTGATTCAATCTCATAAAATGTCTCCTATTCTCCAAAGCCGCTGTCCGCAAAATTTGCTATGGATAAAATCGCTTCTTTTTCATCCTCGCCCTGGGCTTCAAACGTCAGCTTGTCTCCCATAATTGCGTTCATATCCATTACGGAGAGTACATTCTTTGCATTATATTTCCTGGTGAGGTCTTCATTTTTATAGACGGTAATTTCACTTATAAATCCCATAGCGAGCTTTGACAGCAAACTGGCCGGTCTTGCATGTAATCCGTATGGGTTTGGTACGGTCACTATAACGATTTCCATGGTATTCCTCCCCTTCTAATACAATAATAGCGGCATTTAGATGATCATCAATCTCTTTAAGGAAAGTATAGTTTGTTATGGTTGTTCTGTAAAGGAAAAAGCAAGCGAATATAATCATTATCTCTATTTTTAGGCTTCAATTTTAGATGGTTGCATTTTATTCAGTTAAACATTTTATCACATTACGTCCATAAGTTGATGACAGCTTTTAGAACACAGATTTTCATTAAATAGAGCCATGCGTCTGGCACGGCCCTGTTCAAATAACATTTATATCTGCATAATTTTATGCACCATACTGCATCGTTTCTATAATATCCTTTATCATTAATGTTTTATCCACGTAATAGGATCCATTTTCACGTAATTTACGAAAATCATCATTTCCTATTGGTAGGATTCTTTTTAAAAATTTTCAGAACGTGCTATCTTCATAATAACATATTACTCCCAGTCTTACCAGTCCAGGCCAATGTATTCGAAATGTGATCATTGTCTCAATTTTTACTATCCCATTTTCAATGGTTGCTTTTTTTTAGTTGGTCTATCCTTTTATCACACGGCTCTGTTTAAACGCATTAGATCTGTAAACTTTCCGCATATTTAAACAGGATAATATCCTTGTAAGCCGTTTTGGTATATGCTTGCTCTTTATGCATAAATGCTACAATCTCATCTTTTGACATTCTACCAAGTCTGGCTATGACAAAATCCATGATACGCTTATCTTCTTCATTAAGTGCAGGGTAATCTGATCCACCTTGTAAGTTGAAATAATACGCATTTGTTTCACCCATATCCACTTCTTCACATGGAACTCCGCTGAGATCAATAATGGAATCATGTCCGATTGGTACTGCTCCCATTGGCAAGGCCTGATATACCAGGCCTGTGATAGCGCTCCCTCTCTTTTTATAAGAAAGTGCATCGGAATACCACATTAATTTCATGAGCTTTACTTTATACAAACTGGTAACCCCAGTAGATGCTGCAAAATAGCGGATTACATCCACTACCTTATCTAAAGAGAGAACTGCATTTCCCTGAAACATCTGGTTACTTTGATATCTCGCATATTTAGCTTCAATTGCTTTCCTCAGATAACGGTCCTGATCATTCTCATAAAGAACAGTGGCAATCTCTAAATACCTGCGATAGGACTCCGCCAATAAATTATTCTTTGCTTCTATAAGTAAATCAAGAAACCACTGCGGATCCTGATTAAGCTTTTTTAATATGGTATCGTGTGCTTTATCCTGCACCTGATGGGTTTCATATCTGGTAATGGTTTTACCACCCCAGCCTAAGAGAATGCAGAGGTCACTCTGACTTATGCCATACTTTTCACGAATAACATTGATATCCTTAGAAGTAAGAAGCCTCTGTTTCCTTCTGTATGCGTCTTTAATCGCTATATCATTTTCTTGAATTTGGGATTCATTCATATATAATTCTTCTGCGGCATCACAAAAAAAGTAAGTAGCCTCATAGTCTACCTGTACATTTTTAAAACTAGCACGTTCCATCACACGAACTGTTTTCACCTCATGCTCTTCCATGCAGCAGGTACATAGACGTTTTTCACTGCGGATCACTTTCATGTCCATGAAAATACCTCCCTTGTTTATTCCTATATGGAAACATCTCTGGTACAAATGCCCTCTCAGCAAAATGAAACGACATTACAAAAGTTGTGGAATTCCCATACATACCAAACAGCTCCACCCTTATCTTAATATATACATCGTGGTTACCATTATAGACCTTTCCAAATTCCCTCATCTCACTCCTATTGGGGAACTTAAGATCTGATACAGTCCTCATATATTCTTCAACAGTTAGCATTTTCAATTCTTTTTTCAAAGCGTCCACAGGATTCTCATCTGGAAATAATATATTAACCGTATATTGGTTCGTATATTTATCTCCTCGCAAAAAGTATCATTTGATACCTTTATAGTACAACGGCTTTTGCCTTTTGTCAATCAAAAAGGCGTTCAACATACATGCTGACGCCATTTTTAATGTTGCTAACTAAAGAAGTTTTAGTTGCTTTGCTTCTTTCGTATATTCCATAAGCTCCAATCTGTTTCCATCTGGGTCTACTAACCAAAATTGATAAGAGCCTTCTACGCCAAGTGCAATCTCTGTATCTGGCTTAATACCATTCATGATAACAGCATCCCATGCCTCATGAATATTAGATACCTCGAGACAAATATGCTGATAACCATAAAAATTAGTATCTTCCTTGTTCTTTTTTTCTTGCCCAACAGAATGGAAAAATTCTATATATTGATGGGGTGCCACTTCAATGTAATCAATATACGGCATTTCTCCCATCATCTTAAGTCCAGCCAGTGATTCCCCATCAATTGTTCCTGCTTTCTCCAGACTTTCTGCAAGCTGTCCATATGTTAACGTATATGCTTTCTTAAGTCCTAGTCCTTTACAATAAAAATTCTTCATATTTATTTCATCCCGTATTTGTAAGGCCACCTGCGTTGTATATTTTAGTGGAGAAAATGCTTCCCGTTCTTTCTCCTCTGTTAATGGGATTAATGAATTAGTACCATACTCCGTAAATTGAATCTCATTTCCATCTGGATCAACTACAGCAAATTCTTTTGCTCCATCTGGAACTACATGGATATCTTCTTTTATTTTAACTCCTTTATCTACTAGACCTTTATAAAATACCTGGATATCGTCTACTTCATAATTCACTTTTTTGAAACCATAATATTCGTTCAGATTCTCAATTTCATTATGTTTTACCCCAAGGCTGTAAAAAAGTTCTAAATATTGATGATCAGAAATTTTCATATACTGAATCCATGGAATAGATGAACCTTCCGGAAATGTTGTTTTGAGCTGTAAAGCTTCTTTCTCACCGTGCTGAGTACGAACTGTTTCTACCAGATCATCTGTAGTTAACAAAAATAATTTTTTCATTCCGATAACCTCAGAATAGAAGTGAATCATCTCTTCTTCGTTTTTCATCTGAAATGAAATATGACCTATGTTTGTAATTGGAACCGTTTTCTGTTCTAAAGCTTTTGGAATCTGACACGTCGATACAATATCCACAAATATTCCTTTTTCACCACCCTTCAGGATTGCTTCCAATACTTCGAGTACGTGAATTGCCATCTCTTTGGATGTTCGATTTGGTCTGTTGTTCTCGATTGCTTCTGCCATCTCTGCCGGACCAATCCCTCTTGAATTCTCTTCATATGGTGTAAATTTCCATAGTGTTACTGGTTTTACCGGAATTCTTGGATCCATGCTGTTTGGCAAAAAACGAACCTTTCCGCCAAACTGATTTGGATCTGATAGATAAAGAATTCCCCTTGTTCCATAAATTGCAAAATATGTTTCATCTGTTAAATTACTTTCTGCATTTATGTGTAATGTTCCAGTAATTCCATTTTTCAACTGTAGAATTGCTGATACCTGACTCTCATTTGGTGACTCAATTGTCTGACCAAATTCTGGCGATCCTGGAAGTATATTTACATGTGTTTTATATGGTGTTCCTACAATTCCCCCCACTCTCGAAACTGGTCCAAGAAGATTTACTAATGCGGTTAAATAATATACTCCATAATCAAATAGTACTCCTGTTCCTGGTCTTCTCAAAAACGGGTATAAACTGAGCAACAAATCATTGTTACGATTTGCTGAAATTGAAAAAGAATGAATTTTTCCAAGTATCTGATCTTCAATTGCTATTTTCGCAGACTGAAGAGAACTTCCCAAAAAAGTATCCGGAGCAGAGCCAAGATAAAGCCCCTTTTCTTCTGCTAATTTAAGTAGTTCAGCTGCTTTCTCTGAATCATTTGTTATAGTTTTTTCTGTATATATGTGTTTCCCTGCATTAAGAACTTTTTTAATAACATCAAAATGAGCTCCCACTGGAGTTAGATTTACTACCATTTCAATCTCCGGATTATCTAACAGCTCATCAACACTGCATCCCCTGATTCCAAATTGTTTTGCTCTTTTCTTCGCATTCTCAACGGATAAATCTGCAATTGCAAGCACCTCAATATTATCAAATTTTTGAGTCATATTTTGTAAATATATTTCGCTAATGACACCTGCTCCTATAACACCAATCTTCATCATGTAAACCTTCCTTTCCAATTAGCAATAATACTCACTTAGACATTATATCTAATTTATCAAAGATATGCTTATATGTATTGTATTATTGTATCATATATTATAGAATTGAAACATGTTATCTCTTATATCTGCAAATTATTGAAAGTTATCAATACTAAGATTCCAGATTTTTCATTGGTGTTTTGATCACTTCCTTTCTTCATTTTAGTTTGGCCTTAAGAATGCAAAAAAGACATCTCTGATAGTATTTCTACTAACTGAAATGTCTTTAACTGGGTTTACAATAGGATTCCTCTCGGGTACCTAGGTCTTTATAATTCTTTGCAATAAATGGCAGGATTGGTACAAAATCAGTAAAGAAACGGTACAAACAGAATGCAACTCGCCTTGGGAGTGATTCATAAGAATCCCTACCCAACGATTGTCAAAAAGTCGCCAATTATAAAGAGCGTACATCGTGCCAGGGCCAGCTAATCCGTCAGCACTAAGGCCTTTGCTTGATTGAAAACGTTTAACCGATGAAGTTGTTCCACTTCCAAAGATGCCATCTACTCCATTTGTATCAAATCCCCGGCAATAGAGCATCCCCTGCATAATATGAACTGCATTTCCCTTATCTCCGGATTTCAATGTTTTTACAGCTGCTTTGGAGCCAGCTCCAAACACACCATCTGCAGTCTTCCTTTTCTGCTTCCCGCCTTCTAACCAATCCGTCAAGCACCTTACCATCAGCATAAATCCACTTGTCGAATTCATTGGCTGCTCCGTTAATATCTCCTTGGTTTAACTTTTTAAGAAGCGTAGCAAATACTGAATCAAAAAAAGTTTTATTTTATATAAAAAGAAAAGCCCTCACTACTGGTTCATTCAGCAGAAAGAGCTTTTCTTATTCTATTGTTAGGATCGAACTATAAAAGTTCCATCATTTATTTATTTCTCCAAACTCTTCATCGTCGGGAACAACAACACATCCCTGATCGCATAACTATCCGTAAGCAGCATTACAAACCGGTCAATACCAATTCCAATACCGCCAGTCGGTGGCATACCGATCATCAGCGCATTTACGAAATCTTCATCCATCGAATTCGCTTCATCATCCCCCGCTGCCAGAAGTGCCTCCTGAGCCTTAAATCTCTCAATCTGATCCAGCGGATCATTCAGCTCAGAATAAGCATTCGCCATCTCCCGCTTTGTAATAAACAGCTCAAAACGCTCTGTATATTCCGGATCGCTAGGCTTCTTCTTTGTAAGTGGTGAAATCTCAACCGGATGATCAATAATAAAGGTAGGCTGAATCAAATGCTCCTCTACAAACTCTTCAAACAGAAGGCTTAAGATATCGCCCTTTTTATGTCTTGCTTCGTAAGCTACATGGTACTGATCTGCAAGTGCTTTCGCTTCTTCATCTGTATGAATGGCAGTAAAATCAATATCTTTATATTTCTTCAGAGCGTCAACCATGGAAATACGCTCGAATGGTTTAGATAAATCAATCTCTACTCCATCATAGGTTACAACTGCTGTGCCAAGTACCTTTAATGCAACCTCACGGAATAAATTCTCCACCAGATCCATCATGCCGTGGTAATCGGTATATGCCTGATAGAGCTCCATTAATGTGAACTCTGGGTTATGTCTGGTATCTACGCCTTCGTTACGGAAAACACGTCCAATTTCATAAACCCGCTCTAAACCGCCAACGATCAGTCTCTTTAAATAAAGTTCCAGAGAAATACGCAGCTTCACATCCTCATCAAGGGCGTTATAATGGGTATCAAACGGTCTTGCTGCTGCTCCGCCTGCATTGGCCACCAGCATAGGAGTCTCAACCTCCATAAATCCCTGTGCGTCCAGATGATTACGGATCTCCTTAATAATCTGGGAACGCTTAACAAAAGTATCGCGTACTTCCGGATTCATAATTAAATCAACATATCTCTGTCTGTAACGAAGATCGGTATTAGTCAGACCATGGAACTTCTCAGGCAGAATCTGCAGGCTCTTGGTCAGCAGTTCCACGCTTTCCGCATGGATGGAAACCTCTCCTGTCTTAGTGGTAAATGCGGTTCCCTTGATTCCAACGATATCACCGATATCAAGTTTTTTAAATTCTTTATAGGATTCTTCGCCAATGCTGTCTCTTGCTACATAGGACTGAATATTACCCTTTAAATCCTGGACATTACAAAAAGAGGCCTTTCCCATAACCCGCTTGGACATCAGACGTCCTGCGATGGAGACTTCTTTGCCTTCCCAGATTTCATAATTCTCTTTGATCTCACTGCTGTGTACGGTAACATCGTACTTTGTAACTTTAAACGGATCTTTTCCTGATTCCTGAAGTTCTGCCAGCTTCTCCCGGCGAACCTTAAGTAAATGGTTTAAATCCTCTTCTACAACCTGATTCTGGTTTTGATTCTGCTGTTCTGCCACTTATTTTCACTCCTTTGTGAACTATGTTAAGGAAGTACTTTTAAGATACTCTCTGAATCTCAAGTACTTTATACTGAATGACTCCCGACTGGGTCTCAACGTCAACAACGTCTCCCACTTTTTTACCAATCAGCGCCTGACCTACCGGAGATTCATTGGAAATCTTGTTCTGAAGGCTGTTTGCTTCGGTGGAACCAACAATCTTGAATTCCATCTCTTCGTCTTCATCCACATCGTAGACTTTTACTTTACAGCCAATATTAATCTTATCTAAGTCTATTTCATCTTCTACGACTACTTCTGCATTCTTAAGCAGCTTCTCCAGCTCTTCGATACGCAGCTCGATGTCTCTCTGCTCATCTTTGGCAGCATCATACTCTGCATTCTCGGATAAATCACCCTGTTCTCTGGCTTCCTTTATTTTCTGGGCAACTTCTTTTCTTTTGACTACTTTTAAGTTCTGAAGCTCATCTTCGTATCTCTTAAGACCTTCATAGGTTAAAATATTTTTCTTGTCTACCATGGTTTTTTACTTCCTCCTGGTTACTTACTCGCTAAATCACATTCCAGATATTATAGCTTAAACATCTGTAATTGTCAAGATTCGCGTCCCTTTTTCTGGTTACAATGCTCCAATTCTTTCTCGTACAAAACGCCTTAATTCTTCCATGGTTTCGACCTGATTGATATCGTTTCTCAATTTGGCCGAATGTGGAAGTCCGCCGGTATACCACGCCATATGCTTTCTCATCTCCCGCATGGCAACTGTCTCTCCTTTGTGCTCTGCCTGCATGGTTCCATGACGGAGAATCATCTCGCTGATCTCAGCCGGAGTCGGTGGCTGTAACAGCTCTCCTGACTCTAAATAATGCAGTGTCCTGGAAAAGATCCAGGGATTTCCTTTTGCACCCCGGGCGATCATGACTCCGTCACAGCCGGTCTGATCGATTAAGGCTTTGGCATCTTCCGGCTCAAAGACGTCGCCGTTGCCAATGACAGGAATGGAGACAGCTTCCTTCACCTGCCGGATGATATCCCAGTCCGCAGTTCCGGAATAGTACTGCTCCCTGGTTCTGCCGTGGACCGCAATGGCTGCCACGCCGCAGCTTTCTGCCATACGGGCAAATTCCACTGCATTGCAGTCTTCCTCTGTAAAGCCTTTTCTGAACTTTACAGTGACCGGCTTTTTCACTGCCTTTACCATAGCAGTCAGGATCTTCTCCGCCAGCTTTATATCTTTCATCAGCGCGGAGCCTTCGCCGTTATTTACAATCTTTGGTACCGGACAGCCCATGTTCACATCGATTAAGGCAAATGGCCGTGATTCTATGGCAGCTGCCATATTCGCCATGATGTCCGGGTCGGAACCGAAGAGCTGGACACTCACGGGGCCTTCCTGATCGGATACGCTTAACAGCTCATTGGTGTTTTTGTTCTTATATAAAATGGCTTTGGCACTGACCATCTCTGTGACCGACAGTCCGCAGCCCTGCTCCCTGCAAAGAAAACGAAATGGCAGGTCCGTAACCCCTGCCATCGGCGCCAGTATCAGATTATTGTCAAACGTTACATTTCCTATTCTAAGTTTCAACTGTCTTTTCTCCGTCTTCTAATTCTTCTCCCAGATAAAAAACACGGTAGTACATCTCAAGGGACTCCAAAAGCTCCCGTTTTTCCCGCTGGTACTGCTTAATCTTTAATACACTTCCGATTTCATCGAACAAATAGTCCTCTTCCGGTGCGGTTACTTTAAATTCCAACGTTCCTTCTTCGTTAAACTCCAGAACCAGAACCCCGCCTATATCTTCGGTATAGAGCACACACATGATCTGAAGTTCCTGCCGGATGTTTTCGGGAAGACTTTTAAACTGTTCATTAAAATAATATTTCTGTTCATAAGAATTGGCGCCGCACAGCACCACTTTATCTTCAGCCTGCTCCATATCTGTCACCGTTCTTTCTGCCCGACCACGCATTCAAGCATGTTTTGTCCCCCTTCGGATACAAAGCATGCTTTCTGGTGTCGTTATGTTTACCGGTTTATAATTGTACCATACAAAAATAGAAAAAACAATAGCCTAAAAATCAGTTGTACAGCGCTTTACCAGTCTGCAGGGTACCTTGCAGTTCCGGCTGATTTGAGGATCTTTCTCCTGAAGAATCTTCATCATGTTACTGATGGTTATATTACACAGTTCCTCTACCCGGTTATCCACGCTGGAAAGCTCCGGATCACTACAGATTGAAAGTGCGGAATTGTTAAAGCCTGTAATACAGATGTCCTCTGGTATCTTTAAAAGCTTGGCATTTGCATACTTAATTGCCCCAACTGCAAGACCGTCGTCTGTACCTATTACACTGTCAAACCGCAAATCCCGTCGTTCCAGCAGAATATCCCGTACGGTGTGAATTCGATTTTTTACGTACAGCTTTAAGTCTCCCAGCACTGGCAGACCATGGCTTTTTAAGGCTGACTCATAGCCGGCAAGCTTCCTTACGGCACTGTAGGAATGAGAATCGCACAGAAATAGGATTCTGCGGCGGCCTGATTCGATCATCTGACTGGTCACATCATAGGTGATCTGATAATCATCTCCATAAGCGCAGTAAATATTCTCACCATCTAAATATCCATTAATTAAGAAGACCGGAACCTGTCTGGCTGCATCAAGCACATATTGTACACGGCTTTCTTCGCCCTCAGCACCTGCATAGGTGGAACCCACCATAATTAGTGCGTCAATGCGTTTGGCTAAGAGAAGACTTACGTACTTCTCCTTGATTGACTGTTCAAAACCGCTGCAGCACAGGATACAGTCGTAACCGTGTTCATGCATGCTTCTTTCTAAATGGGCAACTGCAGTTGCCATATAGGCATCCGATACATCCGGACATAGGATGCCGATGGTCTTCATGGAGTCAAGACCCAACCCCCTGGCAAATACGTTGGGTGTGTAGCCATTCTCCTCCATGATTGCCCTGACTTTTTGTTTTGTTTTTTCACTTACGCGGGGGCTGTCGTTTACCACCCTGGAAACGGTAGCAATGGAAACTCCTGCAAGTTCTGCGATATCATATATGTTCATCCTGGTGTCCCTCTAAACGTCCTTATTATTCACCGCCTGAATGGGATTCAGACAGACGTTTCCCCTTTTAATGTGTCAGCGTTATTCGTCGCTCTGTTAGGCTATATCAGCAGGGAGCGTAAGCGCTTACACTTATCTCGATTCATTATACATAATAATTTTGTATTACGCAACTGTTATTACCAGGGAAACAGGAAAAATCGTGTATGTTTTTTCTATATTGTTCCCATAATTAAAAGAAATATGTTTCTTTTATGTTTGCCTATTGACTAAGAGAAAAAAATGGTGTATGTTTTATGTAAGTACTTACATTGCATCTGAATATTGAAACTGGTACTAAGAAAGGAAAGGAAGCTTATGCAGGACTTTATCAAAATTAATTCCGAAGACAACGTGGCAGTCGCATTAAAGCCGCTTGCTTCCGGCAGTGCTATTGAGGTGGACGGCACAGCGGTTATTCTTCTGGAAGACATCCCACAGGGTCATAAATTTGCCCTGACAGATATACCTGCCGGCTCATCCGTCATCAAATACGGCTGTGCCATCGGCATAGCAAAGGAGAATATTGGGACTGGGGCCTGGATTCACACACACAATTTAAAAACAGGATTAGGGGATTTACTGACTTACACGTACAACAAACAGGAGATCGAAGTTGCTCCAACAGAAGAACGCTTTTTTAACGGTTACCGCAGACCCGACGGACGTGTGGGCGTGCGTAACGAAATCTGGATTATTCCTACCGTAGGCTGCGTGAATAAAATTGCCACAGCCATTGAACGTGCCTCTTTAAAACACGTAAAAGGAAGCATCGATGCGGTTGCTGCTTTCCCTCACCCATACGG
>SVDS01000239.1 GCA_015057715.1 Paenibacillaceae bacterium | reverse complement strand
TCTGTTTTTGACATTCTTCCAGTGCTTGGAACCGGCGGGATTATGCTTCCATGGATGGTGATCGAGGCTATTCAGGGAAATGGTTCGTTAGCCTTGGGGCTGCTCCTGGTGTATCTGTTTATTACAGTGATTCGTAACATTTTGGAACCTAAGATTGTAGGCAGTCAAATTGGTTTGCACCCAATTGTTGACCTGGTAAGCATGTTTGTAGGAGCGCAGCTTTTTGGCATCGTAGGAATGATCAGCTTTCCCATATTTTTTTCCCTGCTTTGCCATTTAAATGATACTAATACAATAAAGTTATACAAATAAAAGACTGGAAAAAAGCGTATGGCAGCATGGGATTTTTTCCAGTCTTTTATTTGTTACGAAAATATTTTAAGAAATTAGTCATATTTTATAAATTCTTGTTGAAACATTTCCATTGCCGACATACAATAATAAGCAAAACATCTGAGGGGAATACTTATGGACAAATTTGGCACATTGTATGAAAAATGGAGAAAATCATTTATTCAGATAGCGTTTTTTATTTCTTCTGTAAATTTGGTAATAGAAATCGTTATGTCGTATCTGCTTATGGTAAAGTATCCAGGAATGATAAAACTGGATTCTGTACCATACCTGCTGCTGTATATTGTATTGCCCTCTTCCCTGAACTTTGCCATATGTATATTTGGTAAATTAAAAGTAGAATCCGATCATATTTCGGAACAGTCTAAAAACTATATTTCTGTTTTGACGCTTACTGGAATTTGTTTTGTTATGTCCAGTGCGCATAATGTTTACGCAGTTCTTTCCTGCAGTCTTTGTTTCCCTGTTTACATAACCATCATGTTTTCGGATAAAAAAATGACAAGAAATATTACGGTCATCTCTTTTTTCCTCATATGCATCAGTACTTACTTCGGCTCCATCGACGGCAGAGCAGATGATAAACTGCTCTATGTTGATTTATTTATCACCCTGGATCTGCTTATAAGCTCTTATTTTATAGCAAGATATCTCTTCCGGCTGGAATATGAAAAAAACATGCTGATAAAAGAAAGCTTTATCAAACAGTCCCAGCTTGAGGAACAGTTAAAATATGATCCGTTGACAAATTTATATAACATGAGTACTTTTTTCAATCTGTTATCTATGGCAATCGAAAAAGAACAATTTCCGCTTGCAGTGGCAGTGATTGATATTGATAATTTCAAAAGAGTCAATGACACGTGGGGACATGACAATGGAAATACTGTTCTGATTTATTTATCCCAGCTTCTTCGGGCTCACTGCTCGGCTATGGGGCAGGTATGCCGATATGGCGGAGAGGAATTTTCCATTATTTTTCCGAACAAATCATCGAAAGAGGCCAAACTCTTAGTGGAGGATATACAGCGTATATTTGAAACCCATCAGTTTGAGTTTTTTGAAAATGGAAGCATTACATTCAGCTGTGGTATTGCAGAGACTTCTCAGAGCGAATGTAAACCCAGAGATTTATTTCATATCGCTGACCAGGCAATGTATCAGGCCAAGTCTACCGGTAAGAACAAAACAGTTATTTATGGAGATGGTATATAAAATAAAAATGATTTCAGTTTACATTTTCAATATATTTCACTTTCTATTGAGCGAATGCATTCAAGCAGAAAATGAAGGAGGAGTGTTTATGTTGAAAATGAAAAGAGTGTTGGCCTTTGTACTCAGTGTTATGCTGGTATTATCCATGATGCCGGAAATACCGGCACTGGCAGCAAATTCAATGACAGTAGACTGTGCCAATGTACTCAGAGAAGTAACTCATTGTGCCAATGGCTCTCTGTATGGGCTGACAGAGAGTATTCCGGCAGATGTAAATGGTCTTGTAGCACCATTAAATCCCTATGTTTTACGAAATCCCGCCAGAGGCGGAAACGGTAACCAGCATCCCTTCGGAGATGCAATTCTGGTTTCCCAGAAGCTTTCATCTGTGCCCAGCGCCAGAGTATCCATTGATCTGGCAGATATGCTTCCAGGCTGGCCTTACCGATGGCCGGGAATGACCAGCTGGCTCAATCAGGTGAAATCATTTATAAAGGATAAGAAAGCATCTGGCCGCAATAATTATTATGGTTATGAAATCTGGAATGAGCCGGGAGGAACCTGGAATACGTCCAACGGCAGTTTTAATGACATGTGGAAGCAGACCTATGATGTAATCCGTGCCAATGATCCAGGTGCCAAAATTATAGGTCCCTGTGAGAGTTATTACAACAATTCCCGAATGAAAGAATTTCTGACCTATTGTAAAGCAAATAATTGCATTCCAGACATCATGAGCTGGCATGAACTGTCTGGTGGACCGAAGACAATTGCACCCAATATCAGAACATACCGGGCATTAGAGTCTTCCCTTGGTATCGCACCGCTGCCAATCAGCATCAATGAATACTGCGATCCGGACCATAATCTGGAAGGCCAGCCAGGTTCTTCAGCCCGTTTTATCGCAAAATTTGAGCGATACAAGATCGAAAGTGCCTGCATTACCTGGTGGTTTGTACCCACTCCCGGAAGACTTGGCAGTCTTCTTGCAACCAATACGGAAAAAGGTGCAGGCTGGTATTTTTATAAATGGTACGGGGATATGACCGGAAACATGGTTTATGTTACGCCTCCAAACGATGACAGTGATCTGGTGGATGGAGCAGCCTGCGTGGATACCAATGCAAAATATGTGAGTTTTATTTTTGGAGGTCCTGGTGACGGAACTGTTAATACGACCTTTAAAAATATTCCTTCCTTTATCGGGTCCAATGCTTCTGTGAAAGTTGAAAAGATTGATTGGGTGAGCAAAGATACTGTATCCAGAGGTCCAGTTGTTCTGTCCACTTCTAATTATCCGGTTGTAAACGGGCAGATTACTGTGAATTTATCTGGCTTAAACAATAGCTCTGGTTATCGGATCTATATTACTCCTGGTACCGGAACCAATACTGGAATAGTTTCTGGTGAAACTTATAAACTGATCAACAGGAGCAGCGGGAAAGCCCTTGATGTAACCAATGGATCAACCGCTGATGGAGCAGATGTGATCCAGTGGGGCTATAGCGGTCAGAATAATCAGAAATGGATTATAACCAATACAGGAAACGGATATAAACTGAGCAATTCAAAGAGCGGTAAAGTTCTGGATGTTTATAAGAGTTCCACTGCAGACGGAGCAGACGTGATCCAGTGGACGGACAACGGACAGAATAACCAGAGATGGAATTTAATCGATCTGGGAAACGGCTATTACAATCTTGTAAATGGTAACAGCGGAAAGCTTCTGGATGTGGAGAAAGGCTCTGTAGATGATGGCGGAAATGTAATTCAGTGGAGCAGCAACAACGGGTATAATCAGCAGTGGCAGATTACAGCTCCATAAGAAACAAATTTAATAAGCACCCTGTCCAGATAATGGCAGGATGCTTATTATTTATGGCGTTCCTAATTAATTATTTATGGCATAAATTCTAAATCCCTGATTATTAAACTTATCAAACCATATTTCACCATCCCCAAGCATTACACCCATACTATTGCTAAAAAGATATTTCGTATAGCTGTTTGATAACTTGTTTTTAAAATCGGATGTAATAATATCGTTATAGCGTTGAATAAATTCCTCAGAAGAATTGATGCTTATTTTCTTATTATTTATGGTTACGTTGATGGGATAATTGATGAGATCTGCAAACTCCTGTCTTTTATCTTCCATTATGTTCAACTTTATTTGTTTTGCGAAATTTTCAACGTCTGCTGCATCTGCATTAACCAGGGGATAACGTCCCTCCAGGGGACTGCCAACTGAATGAGACAGGGTTAAGTGGAATTCAGTTTCTGATTGATCCTTAGTGTTTTTAAACAAGCCTGTCAATCGGTCGCCTTTTGACGTATCTGGGCTTAAAGTCCCTTCAAACGTGATACTGCCGTCTTCACTGGTCAACAGAAAAGAGGAAGTATTCCTATTTAGTGTACCAAGTAATTTGGTTTCAGGATCTTCTTCATTCGCTGTAAAAAGAGAAGCTGTTAATTCGCTGCCGTTTCTATAGATCGCCATCCCAATATTCTGTTCGCCAACCGCTCCGTCAAATACGCTTGTAGTCTGGTCACTGATGATATCTTGAATCTTTGACGCATCGCCAGTCGCTTTTTCGGTAGATTCCACAGGCATTCCGGTAGTGGATACTGGAGCAGAAGGAACCTCTTCCTGTTCAGCCGTTGTGCTGGCAGATTCTTCTGCAGGCACAGAATTATTATTGGAAGTTATAAATTTTGTTGTTATGACGTAACTGGCGCAAATAAGACATAAAACTAATAAAGGTACAATAATAAACATCTTTTTAGTTGATTTCAAATTTAGATTCCTGCTTTCATTTCTACTATATAGGAATTGTACCATATAAAAAGCTGTAAATACAGATTTTATATTAATTCTTTCTCTTTTTCGATTTTCAGGGAAGAGGAGGGAAAAAGTTGCAGTTGTTAGTTTCCCTGTGAGATGATAGAATGTTACATGCGGTCCTAAAACTATGTGACTGCACCGTATGAATGAAATGAGAGGAACAATAATGATTCATAACAATTTCAGCAGTTTTTCTTTGAGT
>SVDS01000238.1 GCA_015057715.1 Paenibacillaceae bacterium | reverse complement strand
TATTTTTCCACCTCAATCCCTGCAATGTCTGCAAGATTAAGGGCCGCCCTCTTATCTGCCTCTGTGCAGGTAGGAGAACGAAACAGCAGCGTGTCGGAAATGATGGCGCTGCATAATAAACCGGCAATCTTTGGTTCTATCTTCACGTGATTTTCCTGATACATCTGGTATATAATCGTAGCAGTACAGCCAACCGGCTGGTTGCGGAAGAATACCGGAGCTATGGTTTCCACAGTTCCAAGTCTGTGATGGTCGATAATCTCCAGCACCTCAGCACTTTCCATTCCCTCAACAGCCTGGGAACGCTCATTATGGTCAACCAGAATCAGACGTTTTCCTTTGGCACCAAGAAGGTTTCTACGGGATATCATTCCTTTGTACTTTCCATTCTTATCAAGAACAGGGAAATCACGGTGGCGTTTGCTGGCCATTACATCCTTAATGTCGTCAATATAATCCTCTACTTCGAAGGTAATCAGTCCGTCTGTTTTCATAAAATAGCTGATAGGAATACTCTGATTTACCAGACGGGCAGCGGTATAGGTATCATACGGAGTTGTCATTACTGCGCACCCACGCTCCTGGGCAAGCTTCTTTATGGTCATGGATACGGCTGCACCTTCACAGACAATAATGCAGGCTGCTTCCATCTCAATAGCACACAGCTGGGATTCATAGCGGTTTCCTAGAATAACCAGATCACCTTTGGCGATATAGTATTCCATCATGTCAGGATTGGCTGCAGCAATTAATACCTTTCCGTTGTTAAAATAATCGCTGACATCACCAACCACCATATTTCCTTCTAAAGTCTCCACAATGTTGGCATACTGGGTATTGGCTTTTGACAAAATACTGCTGTCATATACATTCATATAGGACTTGGCAATATCGCCTACTGTAATAAGCCCCTCTAACATTCCATCGTCAGTCACAGCAGGAATGGTCACAGCATTGGCCTCCTGCATTAAATTCCAGGCATTTTTCAAAGACAGGTTTTTCTTAACCCCACGGGTCTCCCTTATCTCAATATCCAACACCTGGGTCTTTACATTCTCAATCAGCTCCGGAGGCTCAACTCCAAAATAATTAAGTACAAACTGGGTTTCTTCATTCACCCGCCCAGCTCTTCCCGGCTGATAGTCTTCCTTTGTCAGCTGCCTTTTTAAATTGGCATAACAGACAGCTGAACAAATGGAATCAGTATCCGGGTTTTTATGTCCAATTACAATTGTTTTCCTGTTTCTACGGTTCTCCTCCATGCGTTCCTCCTTTATTTCATAATCTGTTTACACAGCGTTCATATTGTGTTCACATGTATTTTTTATACTAATTGTATAGAAATCAAACAAACAAAAACGCTTAAATAGTCAAATTGCACATAGATTTTTCATAATTGCCCCGACTGCCTGGCAGCCGGGGTCTCCTCATTTTACAAGGTCATATCCTTTGTGAAGTATTCCCATTATAACATAATTTAGTAAATTGTAAATAAGCGATGACTGCTGTTAACATGCTCTTAGTGAGAACATTTCCCTTTCAGGGCAAATAACGGAGATCAAAAACAAGTCCATTAAGTGGAGTATTATTGGAATTACAATAGCAATACTAATGCCTTTATGCTACAATAAACTATTATATTCTAAATCTGCAGGCAGGTGAAATAAGTTGAAAATTGTCATTGAGGAATCACGCGATGGGGAAGAAGACCAAATAATTATTAAATGCCGGGAGATGACTGAGGAGTTGATTCATCTACTAGCTATGATTAAATTACATGATGCACTAATTGCTTACGATGGAACTAATATTCACCGTCTTCAGCCGAAAGAGATCTATTATATTGAGGTTGTTGATAATAAAACTTTCCTATATTGCAAAGATAAGGTGCTTGAATCAAAACAAAAATTATATGAATTAGAAAGCTTTCTTTTAAATAGTGACTTTCTTCGGGTATCAAAATCGGTACTGCTTAATTTAAGAAAAATTAAAACGCTGAGTCCTGCGCTGAGCGGACGCTTTGAAGCGACTCTTGCCAATAACGAAAAAGTTATTATCTCCCGGCAGTATATAAGCGATTTAAAGAAAATTCTCGGAATATAGGAGGCGTCAGTATGAATGCAGAAAATTTGTTAAAAACAATGTTTCGTTCCTTTTTTATAATAGTAACAGGGATTATTGCTTCTATGTACGTATTTTGCCTCATATTTTATCCAGATGCCAGCTTTTCCCTGCATGACATTGGCGGAATACTAGTGATGGCTTTTGTCAGCGATCTTCCATATCTTCTTTTTTACTCAGGTAAGGAACTCAGCAAAAAGCAGATGTACATTCGGAAATCAATACACCTGCCAGTACTTTTATCCGTAGTTTTGTATTTTGCCAGCCTTTGGGACTGGATCAGTATTAACCACACCAAAGAGGTGCTGACATTCGTTTTGCTTTTTCTATTTGTATACATTATGGTTTTTATAACTTGCAAATATCAGGATCAAAAATTGGCAGACAAGCTAAATCACCGGCTTAGAGAGCGTTACCGCTCATAATAGAATAAGTTATAAAGATGGCAGGCTATTTACAGCTTACCATCTTTTTTTTACATCTTACCTTCTGCTATTCACAACATACTTTTAGACCCATTGCGGGCATTGCATTGTTCTGTTACAGTGTTTATCGAAAGAGGTGATTAATATGGATAAAATTATTGAAGTGTCAAATTTACAAAAAAGTTATTCTAATCTATCTGCCGTGAAAAATATTAATTTTTACGTTGAGCGAGGGAAACTTTTTTCCTTTCTCGGTACTAATGGTGCAGGTAAATCAACCACAATCGATATCTTATGCACATTAATGGATTATAACAGCGGCGAAGTTACCATAGATGGGCTTGATCTTTGCCGTGACAGACAATCTATAAGAAATATAATAGGTGTCGTTTTCCAAGACAGCGTGCTGGATCCGCTTCTTACTGTGCGAGAAAACCTTCTCACCAGGGCAGAATTCTACCAGTCAGACAGAGCAATGATTCAAAAAGCTGTCTATGAGGCTGCTCAGGCAACAGAATTATGTGAATTTATTGATCGCCCCTATGGTATGCTTTCAGGAGGGCAGCGACGCAGGGTGGACATCGCGCGGGCACTTATTAACACACCTAAAATACTATTCCTCGATGAACCCACAACCGGCCTGGATCCGCAAACGCGAAAAAGCATCTGGAATGCAATTAAACTACTTCAGAAAAAAACCGGAATGACAGTTTTTCTTACAACCCACTACATGGAAGAAGCTGCCGAATCGGACTATGTAATTGTACTAGACCACGGAGAAATCGCAGCAAAGGGAACACCAGTTGAATTAAAAACAAAGTATGCCACCGATCGTTTAAGGCTATCCGTTTCAGATGAATGCGCCTTACGTCAGATCCTGCTGGATTTTAAGCTTGACTTTACCATGTCAGCAGGTGAGTTTATAGTAAATCTGCCTGATACTATGAAAGCTTTGCCGGTATTGGAAAAATGCAAATCCTGCATCAGTAGTTTTCAGGTTTTACAAGGTACTATGGATGATGCTTTTATTGGCATTATGGGGAGGGATTTAAGGAAATGAATATTTTAATCAAGCGGAACTTAAAGATTTTTTTTCGTGATAGAAGCGCAGTATTATTTTCCCTGCTTGCTATCTTTATCATTATTGTATTATACGCAGTGTTTTTAGGCGATGTGTGGCTGGGTGACTCCATGCAGAATATTAAAGACACCAATAATTTAATGAATACCTGGCTTTTAGCAGGCCTTCTTTCAGTCGCATCAATCACAACAACTATGGGTGCATTTGGCATTATGATTGACGATAAAGTCCGTAAAATCAACAAAGACTTTTACTCTGCTCCAATTAAAAGTAGTCAGATCACAATTGGATATATTGGCAGTGCATTTTTAATTGGTGTAATAATATCGATCATTACGGTTTTTGTGTCGGAAATATATATGGTATTTTGTGGAGGAAGGTGGATGACACTTATTGGGCTTTTAAAAGTCATATTACTTGTGATTTTTACTACAGCAACAAATACTTCTATTGTCTGCTTTATTGTTTCCTTTTTCAAAAGCCATAGCGCATTCAGTACTGCCAGCACAATAATAGGGACTTCAATCGGATTTTTAACAGGCATTTATCTCCCAATAGGAGCCCTACCCGAATCCGTACAATTTGTTATAAAATTATTCCCTGTCTCCCACGCGGCTTCACTCTTACGCCAGGTACTTATGGAAGAGGCCATGAAGGCTTCATTTTCAGAAATACCAGCAAATCATTTAAATGAATTTAAAGAGTATATGGGAGTTACCTTCCGCTTTGGTGACTCTGTTGTCCCGTGGTGGCTCAGTGTTCTCATTCTGGTCTTCACAGCCACTTTATTTTATAGTTTGTCAATAATTAATCTATCAAAAAGAATTCAATAATAGTGTAAAACTACTTCTATCTTAATAGACCCCATTCCCAGATGATTTGGAAATGAGGTCTTTTAAGATAAATATATAAATAGTCATCAGTCAAGAATCAGTCTTGCCGCACCGTAGATTCCAGCATCATTGCCCAGTGTAGCAAGAACGATTTTGCTCTTGCTTTTTGATATAGGAGTAAACCTGTCATAATGGCGGAAAATCTCATCAATGAGATA
>SVDS01000237.1:2083-4681 GCA_015057715.1 Paenibacillaceae bacterium | reverse complement strand
ACAGCCATTGAACGTGCCTCTTTAAAACACGTAAAAGGAAGCATCGATGCGGTTGCTGCTTTCCCTCACCCATACGGCTGTTCCCAGATGGGCGATGATCAGGAATTTACCAGAACCATTCTGGCAGATTTAATTAATCATCCAAACGCTGGCGGCGTACTGGTACTTGGACTTGGCTGTGAGAACAGCAACATTACCGAATTAAAGCGCTATATCGGAGAATACGATGAGCGCAGAGTTAAATTTCTGGTAGCTCAGGAGTCAGAAGACGAGATCTCCGATTCTCTTGAACTCATTGATCAGCTGGCAGAGTATGCAGGAACTTTTCACAGAGAACCTATCAGCTGCAGCGAGCTGGTAATTGGAATGAAGTGCGGCGGTTCCGACGGATTATCCGGAATTACAGCCAATCCTACCGTTGGAGAATTTTCAGATATGCTGGTTTCAAAGGGAGGCACTACGATCCTTACAGAAGTTCCTGAGATGTTTGGTGCGGAGACTCTTCTTATGAACCGCTGCCAGAACGAAGAAACCTTTGAAAAAACTGTTGATTTAATAAATGACTTTAAAAATTATTTTACAAGCCACAATCAGACCATTTACGAGAATCCTTCTCCAGGCAATAAAAAAGGCGGTATTTCCACACTTGAGGACAAGTCCCTGGGATGTGTTCAGAAATCCGGCAGAATGCCTGTGGTTGATGTATTAAAATACGGGGAACCGGTACGCAGTAAAGGACTGAACCTTTTAAGTGCTCCAGGCAACGATCTGGTGGCTTCCACAGCCCTTGCTGCATCAGGTGCCCATATCGTTTTATTTACAACCGGACGTGGTACTCCATTTGCATGCCCCGTACCAACCATGAAGATTTCTACCAACTCTGCTCTCAGCCAGAAAAAGAATAACTGGATTGATTTCAACTGCGGAGTGCTTGTGGAAGGAACCGATATGGAAACTCTTAAAAATCAGTTTTTTGACTTTGTTATTGAAGTTGCCTCCGGCAAGATGGTGAAATCCGAAGAAGCAGGTTTCCACGATATGGCCATCTTCAAGCAGGGCGTAACATTATAAAATACTTTTGACAACCTATAAGGAGACAAACGGAATGGAAAAGTTAAGCTACCAAACACTGGAAAAGCTGGGTTATGACGGATATTTATTAAAAGATGCACCAGAACGTGTACTGCAGTTCGGAGAAGGAAACTTCTTAAGAGCTTTTGTTGATTATTTTATCGATGTTCTCAATGAGAAGACCGGATTTAATTCAAAGGTTGTTTTATGTCAGCCAATCGCTCCTGGTCTGGCTGATATGATCAATGAGCAGGAAGGTCTTTATACTCTCTTCCTTCGCGGCTTTGAAAATGGCCAGAAGGTAAATGACAAGCGTGTCATTTCCTGCGTAAGCAGATGTTTAAATCCTTACAGCGAGTACGAAACCGTTCTTGCCTGTGCAGAAAACCCGGATCTCCGGTTTATTGCCTGCAACACCACTGAAGCTGGAATTACTTATGATCCTTCCTGCCAGTTTACCGATGTGCCGGCTGACAGCTATCCTGGAAAGCTGACACAGTTCTTATACAGACGTTTTGAGAAGTTCGGCAAGGAAGCCGGAAAAGGTTTTGTGATTCTTTCCTGCGAGCTGATTGATAACAACGGAAAAGAACTGGAAAAATGCGTATTAAGTTATGCAAAACAGTGGAATTTAGGCGACGAGTTCTTAAACTGGATTAAAGCAGAGAATATCTTCTGCTCCACACTGGTTGACCGTATCGTAACTGGTTATCCAAGAAGCGAGGCAGCTGAGATCTGTGAAGAATTAGGCTATATTGACAACATCATCGATACTGGTGAAGTATTTGGCTTCTGGGTAATTGAAGGACCAGACAGCTTAAAGAAAGAACTTCCATTTGAAGAGGCAGGTCTTCCTGTTGTTATCTGCGGAGATCATAAGCCATACAAGCAGAGAAAGGTTCGTATCTTAAATGGTGCACATACCTCTTTTGTTTTAGGCGCTTACCTGGCTGGTCAGGATATCGTGCGCAACTGTATGGATGACGAAGTGATCTGCGGTTTCATGAACAAGACCATTTATGATGAAATCATTCCTACCTTAACTCTTCCGGCGGAAGAATTAAAGAGCTTTGCAGCTTCTGTAACAGAGCGTTTTAAAAACCCATTTATTGACCACGCACTGTTGGCTATTTCCTTAAACTCCACTTCCAAATGGAAAGCCCGTGTAATGCCGTCATTAAAGGGATTTGTAGAGAAGAATCATGCGCTTCCAAGCTGCATCACTGCTTCCTTTGCATTCTATATTGCATTCTACCATGGAACTACACTGACAGAAGACGGACTGACTGCTGTACGTCCTGCTGGTGATACGTATACAGTAAAAGATGATAAGCAGATTCTCCAGTTCTTCTATGACCACAAAGACGAGGATGCAGCTGCTCTTACCCATTCTGTCTGCACAAACACAGAGTTCTGGGGTGAGGATTTAACTGCCATTGAAGGCTTTGAAGCGGCTGTCAGCGGATATTTAAAAGATATCGAAGAAAAAGGCGCTTACGCAGTTATGAAGGAATGTTTATAATCAGG
>SVDS01000237.1:0-1983 GCA_015057715.1 Paenibacillaceae bacterium | reverse complement strand
TCAAGAAACTTTCTTGACCACTCTGCATTATCCGGAGTACTGTCCTCGATTGTCATCTGAATATATGGTTTGTCTTTCTTTGCAAAATTCAGAATTGTATCATACTTCATCACTCCGGTTCCAGGTGCTCCGGAAACCACTTTATCGCCTTCAATTACGAAATCCTTCATATGAAGAACGTCGGTATATTCTCCCAGATCCTCGATGGCTTCTTTAATCACCTTGTCATATTCACTGCTGTTTTCTACAGACAGTAAATTAACTGGATCAAGAATGATTCTTAAATTCGGGGAATTGATTGCTTTTAACACTTTAAGAGCCTGCTTGGAATTGTATACGATATGGCTCCATACCGGTTCGATTGCCATGATTACACCAAATTTTTCTGCACATTCCACAACTGGACGAAGGTTGGTAATAAATATCTGAAGAGCTTCTTCTGTATGGGATGCTGGCTCAAAACGGTATTCTGCATTGGGATTTCCTGTCTCAGTTCCCACTACGCTGCAGCCTAAGATAGATGCAAAACGAAGATGGGCAAAATAACGCTCCTGAATCTTCTTAATCTCTTCCGGATCGGGATGAGCCAGGTTTAAATAGCAGCCTAAAACAGCGATATCCATATGATACTCTCCGAATTTGTTCCGAAGATAGGAAGCAAATCCCGGTGTTAAAGCGGAATTTTCAACTGAATGATCATTGATTGTCTTTGTCAGCGCCAGATGTACACAGGAAAATCCCTGTTCGCTGGCTATTTTTAAACGTTCCTCTATGGTACCTGGTGCCACATCGTGTAATCGAATTCCAATCTGCATTGTGCTCTTCTCCTTTAGATCGTTTCGTAATGATTGATATTGCTTAATTCAAATGCTTCCCCTTCCTGTCCGGAAATATGAACATTTTCACAGATCAGGGTGTCCACATTGCTGATACAAAAACCTTTTTTGGTGCACTCTCCCACTCCGCTTAACATGGCGGGAGCTCCTGACTTCGCCTCTTTTGCAAAGGAGATGTCGACGTTCTTAAATTCAATGCGTTTAATCTTCTTTTCCGGAAGACCATAGAGAAAGGATGCTGCAACATGACAATTAGCCGCTTTTATATTGGTAAAGCTGAATCTGCCGATCTCAGGCGTTCTGTCATCAACCGGAAGTGATTCCCTGCACTGAACGTATTCTGATTTTCCATCAGGATCACAGAAGTAGAAGCCATTGACTACAAACGGAGTCATAACATGATCCATATCAATGTGGTCAAAGGTAATATCCGTAAGAACGGAGTCCTTTCCTCTTCCTCTTCTGGTCTTAATCCGCAGGCCTCTGTCAGTATGGCGGAACAGACAGCGTTCTACCAGAATGTTTTTCACGCCTGCTCCCACTTCACTTCCTATGGTAACGGCTCCGTGACCGTTTTCCATCAGACACTGGCGAATGGTGATGTTCTCAGAGGGCTTCTTATATCTGCGCCCCATATAGATCTTACCTGACTTGATGGCAATGCAGTCATCTCCCAGGGAAAAATGAAGTCCCAGTATCTCCACGTCCTTACAGGATTCCGGATCAAGTCCGTCTGTATTAGGAGAATCTGCCGGATTGCTGATGCTTAAATTTAAAAACTTTAAGTCTTCACTGAAGTAAGGATGAAGAACCCAGGTCGGACTGTTTTTTAAAGAGAAGCCCTGAAGCGTAATCTTCCTGCATCGTTCCAGAAATACCATACGGGGGCGGAACGCTCCCTTCATCACTCTTACATTGTCCCACCAGTTGTCAAAGGATGCCTGTCCGTTGATGATTCCTTTACCATAGATTACAACATCTTCCACATCAATACCGGTGATGATGCCTGCAAACATAGGAAGGGGATTGCCCTCCCAGGTTCCCAGATTATAATCATCTTTTTCATCGTAACTCTCGATCATTCCGGGGAACTTTGGAAACTGATACCGGTCGGTCTCTGCAAGGAGCTCCGCTCCCTCTGAAAGTT
>SVDS01000236.1 GCA_015057715.1 Paenibacillaceae bacterium | reverse complement strand
ACCTATTGGCTTAGCATAACCGGAGCATTTCTGGCAGTTCAGCTGATCCGTTTCCTCACCATTGGAAGTATTTCTCCCGCGGGAACCGGAGGAACTACAGTAGCCGATACATTCAGCGTATCCCAAAGCATCCAATATGCGTTCAACCAGGTTCTCTATATATTTGGAATCAATGCGGGCCCTGATTATTTAAGTGGTTTAAGCTGGAGCCAGTCACCCTCCTGGGTACGGGTACTTGTTATGCTTGCCAATTTATCTCTTCTGATCATGATTGCGGGATTTCTAATCGTGTTATTCAAAGACAGAGAGAAATTAAAAGTAAGGCTTCCGATTATTACACTTTTTGTTGTATTCATAGCCCTGTGCATTGGATCTTCAAGCGTTACCATCCGTGTAGAAACCAGATGGATTTACGTATCCATGACTGCCGCATGGCTGTTTGCCGCTTATCTATGCGGAGAAACAGTACCGCTGAAAGAGGGACAGATACTGACTGCAAAACCTCTTTTATACTGCGGTCTTTTTGTGCTTTACGGACTTTTCATGCTTCCTGTTGAAAGCTTTTACCGGGGGGAATACCATAATCTATACTACTGGTCTTCCCAGCTGCGATACAATTCTCTGGCGGAAGAGACCTATGGAAAGTATGGGAACAATATATTCGGCAAAAAGATCTATATTATCGGCAATACTTATGAAATGAGTGATTTTACAGCCCGCACGTTTTTTAAGACCTTTGATAGCAAACGGCTGGCGGAAGGAACGGAAGTCACATTTATTGATTCCATCAGAGATATTGGTCTGGTCACTCCAAACATGTTAATCCTGCGTGAAGATCCGGAGCATAATGCATTCCAGGATGTGACTGCATTTGTAAAAGATCTGAAATTTCAGCGGGTTTATGGAAGCTACGAAGACGGCTGGCTTGATGAAGATGCAAAGATCAGAATCATGGCAGGTAAAGAAGGTAAGATCAAACTGAAATTCTATTATCCCGGTGTGATAACCGGACTGGAACACATCACCGTTACTGTAGAAGGAAAAGATAAAACCGTTGTTTCCATTGATTCCAGCACTGCGACAGCGCAGATTGATGTACCTGCGTATAAGGTATCAGAATTAAGGTTTGAAAGTAACTTTTTTTACCAGGCAGCATCGGAACAGCGGAGCGATAAGCATCTTGCTGTAGTAGCTGAAATTACAGCCGATTAAGAGACAGAGGTGAAATGATGAAGCAAAAATACCTTTACTATACAGTCCCTCTTCTGGGAACCATATTCTGCCTCTGGTACATCTTTACGGCAAGCTGCGACGGAATCTACTCAGACTATGTCCGTCTGGTAAACAGCTATCTTCCTGATGTGTTTGATCCAGGACACTTTTTTGTACCGGATATCCTGACGCGGATTCCGGTGAATTATGTGGCAAGAATTATAAATGTTACCTTTTTTAATTACAACATCATGTTTGACCGGGTACTGGGCGTACTGGCACTGGGACTTTCCGGTATCCCTATTACTGCCTATTGCGTCCGAAAGAAGCTATCTTTTGGCTGGTTTCTGGTGCTCATGGTAGTACTGTTTAGCCTGAATAAGTGGGAGATGTTAAATAACGGAAGCGGATTTGCCCACTTTCTGTCATTTGCCCTTTTTTACTGGCATTATGAAGTTTTTGATCGGGTATGGAATGGGAGTGACCGGGTTTATGACCGGATCTGCCTTATTGTAATCCCGTTTGCAACAACCCTTCTTGTAGCAGGACCATATTGTGCAATCTATTCCGTTACCGTACTTTTATCCTGTGTTATGTTGTTCTTTCATCAACGGAAAAAACGGGGAAGCTGGCCAGTCATTTACGGACTTAGTGCTCTGACTCCGTTTCTTTTGTATCTGTGGAGCAACAGTTATGCGGTGGAAGACCATGCGGCACCTGCGACTGTGTCGCTTCTTACCCAGCTTATGGACACTCCCGGATTTTTTGTCCGGTTTTTTGTTAAATCATTTTCTTCCATGGTAATTGAAGGAGAGAGAGCGGAAGAGATCTTTCGTACCAATGGTCCCTTCCTGTTCCTGGGCCTTCTGGTGATTGCATTTTATGTGCTTGCACTGTGGTATAACTGGTATTACCGCCTTTATGAAGAAACGATATTACCGGTGCTGTTAATTATATCTGGGGGATTGAATCATGTGCTGATCGTACTGTCCAGATGGATCTTTCTTCTGGAGAACTACGGTCTCAGCTCCAGGTATGCCCTCCAGTTTCAGACTGGCATACTTGGTATTATACTTACCTTTGCACTGCTTTTCAGAAAGAAGAGATACCGGGTTGGCTCGGCTGTGAAACTGGTGGCTGGAATTGCCTGTTTTGTATTTTTAGCAGGAAATGGTTATACCAATTATATCGAGATAAAAAAAGCCCCCCATAGGCTTAATGCTTATGAAAAACGGGCTGAAATGGCTTTGAAGTTTGAAGAACTGACTGACGATGAGCTCCGTGCTAATTTCGAATACCGACCCAGCAGAGAGGACAGCGGACAGAAAGTGAGAAGTGCACTGACTATATTAAAAGAAAATGGTTACAGTGTATTTCGAGAGGGTAACCAGTAGCTAAGGAGCAAATATATGAAAAAGACATTATCGGTGGTTGTATCCTGTTACAATGAAGAACTGGCTCTTGACCGGTTCTATGAGGAAACGGCCAGCATTTTGAAAAAACTAAACTGGAAGTATGAACTTATCTTTGTTAATGACGGAAGCCAGGATCAGACTCTTTCTGTACTTACCCGACTGTCCCAGTCAGACGAAAGGGTAAAAGTAATAAGCTTTTCCAGAAATTTTGGACATGAAGCGGCCATGATTGCAGGTTTGGATTACAGTCAGGGTGACGGAATTGTATGTATGGATGCCGATTTACAACACCCTCCGGAATATTTACCTGAGATCGTAAAAAAACTGGAAGAGGGCTTTGACGTGATTAACATGGTCCGTACCAGAAATGAATCCGCAGGCTGGTTTAAAAATATTGCTTCCTCTGCGTTTTACCGTCTGATCAATGTGCTTTCTGATGTGAAATTTGAGCCCAATGCTTCCGATTTTTTTGCTGTTTCAGGAAAAGCTGCAAAGGTGCTGAAAGACAACTACAGAGAAAAAGTCCGTTTTCTAAGAGGATACGTACAAAACATCGGCTACCCCAGGACCACAATCGAATATGAAGCAAGAACCAGGGTCGCAGGTGAAAGCAAGTATAGTATAAAGAAATTAATCGCATTTTCTATAAATACCATTATGTGTTTTTCCAATCTCCCTCTGAAACTCGGGATTTATGCTGGCTGCGGTGCCGGTATTCTTGGAATTATCATGATGATTTATACCATATGGAGTTGGGCAAGAGTGGGAACGCCCAGCGGGTATGCCACGATTATCGTTCTTATGTGCTTTATGTTTGCAGTTCTGTTTTTGATTGTTGGAATTATTGGAAATTATATTGCGATTCTGTTTGCGGAACTAAAGGACAGGCCGATTTATATAGTTGAAGAGACCAAGAACATTCATTGATCTCTAGATTATTAAAGATAACTTGATCTTACGTAAAATCAAAGAATAAGAGAGGCCTGGGATTTAATAATTCCCAGGCCTTTTCCTATATCATTATTTAATGTATTCCAGGCCCAATCTCTTTGCCCGGAGCAGTTTCGCTTACAGTTCCTGAATTACCTGAGTTCGTGTTACCTGACCCAGTAGAATTATTTTGTGGTGTTGTACCAGGTGTAGCAGATTGTGTTTCACCAGTTGTTTCCTGAGTTGTCTCAGCAGGAGTTAAGGTGCAGACTCCGCTTGCATCTGCAGTATAGGAAACACCATCAATCGTAAATGTTTCTGATACTTTCATCTTACCATCAGAAGGATTTAAATAATACTGTTTGCCGTTTACGGTTATCATACCAGAAGCCATAGCGCCGCTTTCTCCGAAATAATACCAGCTGCCGTCCACCTGTCTCCAGCCAACAGTCATCTTACCTGAGGAGTTGCTTAGATAATACTTAGCGCCACGGTCATCAAGCCATCCGGAATGCATCTTACCATCGCCTTCCATGTAATACCAGCTTCCGTCAGCATTGACCCATCCAGTGCTCATGCTGCCATTGGTATTAAAGTAATACCAGCTGTTATCTAACTGCCTCCATCCAGAAGTGGCACTGCCGTCTTCTGCCATGTAATACTTTGTCATTCCATCTGTATGCCAGCCTGTTACCATGGAACCGTCATTATTTAGATAATAACGTTTGTTATTCCAATCAAGCCAACCTGTTGACATAACACCGCTGTCCTGTAAGAAATACCGCTTCCCGTTCAGATCAAGCCATCCGGTCTTCATCTGCCCTGATGTGTCACTCATGTAGTAATGCTGCCCATTTAAATCAACCCATCCGGTGGCCATGGAGCCGTCAGAATTCAAATAATATTTAGCACCGTTGTCCAGAAGCCAACCGGTGTTCATAGAGCCGCTTGCATTAAAGAAATACCATTTATCAGAAAGCTGTTTCCATCCGGTAAACATACGTCCGTTTGTATCATCAAGATAGTAACGCTGTCCATCCTTATCAAACCATCCGGTAGAATACTGTCCTTCGTTGTTCATATAAAACCAGCCTGTTCCATCATTGATCCAGGTATTCTTTTGCATGGCGTAATTCTGGTAATAGTAAGTCTTATCTCCGATTTTTCTCCA
>SVDS01000235.1 GCA_015057715.1 Paenibacillaceae bacterium | reverse complement strand
GCTTCATGACAGCTGTATCGATTTTTCTCTGAATGATACAGATGGCTTTTATGATCAGCTTGCCATGTGCAGCGAAAACATGATGGATGAATATTTAGAAACCGGCGTGGTAAGCGGGGACCAGATCCGGCAGGGAATCAGAAACCGGACTGTATTCCCATGTTTTTTCGGTTCTGCACTGAAATTACAGGGAATAGAAGCCCTTCTTAAAGGAATCAGCCAATACGCTCTGATACCAGTGTATCCCCCTGAATTTGGAGCAAAAATCTTTAAAATAACAAGAGATGACCAGGGAAACCGGCTGACTCACTTAAAGCTTACCGGTGGTTCCCTTAGCGTAAAGAATACCCTGACCAATGGAATCTGGGAGGAAAAGATCAATCAGATCCGTATCTATTCCGGAGAGAAATACGAGGCAGTGAATGAAGTTACTCCCGGCAGCATTTGTGCAGTAACCGGACTTACCCAGACAAGACCAGGCGAAGGGCTTGGATTTGAAGCAGCCTATGAATCCCCGGTGTTAGAACCGGTACTGTCTTATCAGATTGCATTACCGGAAGGCTGTGACCCAAGGCAGATGCTTCCAAAGCTCCGCCAATTGGAAGAAGAGGAGCCGGAGCTTCATATTGTATGGGATGAACACCTACAGGAGATTCAGGCTCAGATCATGGGAGAAATACAGATTGAGATATTAAAAACTCTGATTTCAGAGCGGTTTGGAGTGGAGGTATCCTTTGATACGGGAAGGATTGTGTACAAAGAGACCATTGAAAACCCTGTGGAAGGTGTGGGACATTTTGAACCCCTGAGACATTATGCAGAGGTTCATCTTTTGCTTGAACCTGGAGAGCCAGGCAGCGGACTGGAATTTTGCCTGGCATGCAATGAGGATCTGCTGGCCAAAAACTACCAGAAACTTGTTCTGACACATCTGGAGGAAAAAAATCATAAAGGCGTCCTGACCGGATCTGCAATTACGGATATGAGGATCACCCTTGTGTCGGGCAAAGCCCATCAAAAGCACACGGAAGGCGGAGATTTCAGGGAAGCCACATACCGGGCGGTGCGGCAGGGCTTAAAAGAAGCACAATCGGTTCTGCTGGAGCCCTATTATGGTTTTACCCTGGAACTACCGGAAAATCTGGTTGGAAGAGCGATGACAGACATCGAAAAGATGTCTGGAACCTGTGAGATCACCCATACAGACGGTGAAACCGCAGTTCTTACAGGCAGTGCTCCGGTATTTACCATGAGAAATTACCAGAAAGAGGTATCGGCATACTCCAGAGGTATGGGAAGGCTGTTTTGCACCTTAAAAGGCTATGAGCCATGCCATGATCCGGAAGCTGTAATAAAGGAATCCGGTTATAATTCAGAAACCGATCCGGACAATCCCTCTGGATCTGTATTCTGCTCCCATGGCGCCGGTTTTGTAGTTCCCTGGGATCAGGTTAAAAACCACATGCATCTGGAATCATTTCTAAAACTGACCCAGTCATCTGTGAATGAGGAGACAAGAGACAACCGTTCAGCCAGCCGGGAAGCACCACTTATGAGTCTGGAAGAAATCGACCGGATTATTGAAAGCACCTTCTATGCAAACAGAGGGAAGCGGACAGAATGGAAAAGAAAACGGCCTGTGTATGAGGTGCGCCGGGACCCTGTCTATCATGAACCAAGGCAGGCAGAGCATCGGGAAGAATACCTCCTTGTAGATGGTTATAACATTGTATTTGCCTGGCCGGAACTTGCCGAATTGGCAAAAGATAACATGGATGGTGCAAGAATGAAACTTCTGGATCAGCTGTGTAATTATCAGGCGATCCGCAAATGCAGTATCATAGCCGTATTTGATGCATACCGGGTAAAAGAACACAGGGAAGAAATGATTGCCTATCACAATATCCATCTGGTATATACGAAAGAGGCGCAGACAGCCGATCATTATATTGAAAGATTTGCTCATGATAACAATGGAAAATACCGGATCACGGTAGCTACCTCCGATGGTCTGCAGCAGATGATCGTAAGGGGAGCCGGATGTGCCCTGTTATCTGCCAGAGAATTAAAGATTGAGATGGAGACGGCAAATAAGAGAGTGGCGGAAGATTTTCAGGAATCCAGACCAAGGCAGCGTAATTATCTCCTTGATTCGCTGTCAGATGAAACAAAAGAACAGTTAAAAGACGCAGGCAGGAAAGAATCGTAATTGCATTGGCCCTTTCTGCAGATAAAAAATCCATACTGCAGGAAGGACCCGATGAAATTTATTAATATCGACCTTTGGATGAAATAGAAAGTTCATATTGATCGCCCAGAATGCATACATCATCAGAAAAGATTGGTTCGTTCCCCTTGTAGCAAATCCGCTGGATGCACAAAAGAGCAGTTCCCGGTAAGACCGCCAGCATCTCAGATTCTGCAAAGTCGGCAGATTTTGCAAAAATTTTGTCGTCGGCAGATTCGATCTCTAAATGATATTGCTGCTCTAAAAATTCATAGAGACCGTTGAATTTGTTTGAAAACTGCTCTATATTGGGAACCAGAGCATAGGGTAAGTAATCTTTAATGATGGCGATCGGTTTTTCATTAATCAGTTGAATTCGCTGTATTCTGGCTATCGGGGTACCTATAGGTTGATCAAGCTCTTTTCCCAGCCTTTCGGTGGCGTGAATAATATCAATATACATGCTTTTGGTTCGGACATCAAATCCCCTGTTGCGAAGACATTCAGTAACTGAGGTGACTTTGTTTAAAGATTGAACAGCTCGGGAGTCCAGTACGATTGTACCCCTCCCCTGCCTGATTTCAACAAGACCTTCATCCTTCAGGATTTCCATGGCAGTTCTTATAGTAGTGCGGCTCACTTTGTATATCTTTTCAAGCTCTGGTTCTGTAGGAAGGAATTCTGAAACAGGATAGGTTCCATCTTTAATCTTCAATTTAATTAAATCATGAACAACCATATAAGCCGGAACTTTCCCCATAGTAAAGTAATTATGAAAATCAAAGGGCAGCAATTGATTTTCATAATTCCTCCTTTCTTTTAACATATTCATTTAACTGACACTAATTATATCATATGTTTCATCTATAGGAAATAAATGTAAAAAAATTTAGTATATTAATTACTATTTTATGAATAAAAAGTAATTGATGCTATTTTTAAGGAGAATTTATGTGTATTAATAAGAAAAGAAAAAACGATGGTTGGCTCCATGCAAAAACGGCAGTTTCAGTGACAATTGCATGGAGAGAGTTCTGTCACTGAAACAATGCCGGTTTTGCCTTCTGACTTAAAAAATAGGAGGAAGCCAGCATGAAATATATCAATGCAAAAACAATTCTTCCTGATGAACTGATCAGGGAATTACAGAAGTATATTCAGGGAGAATATCTCTATATCCCTGCTCTTTGTGAGCAGAGAAAACAATGGGGAGAGAAGACCGGGTACAGAAACGAGTTAAAACAGAGAAATAGAGAAATCAGGACCCAGTACCAAACGGGCAGTTCCATGGATGTCCTGGCAATGCAATACTCCCTTTCTCTTTCCGCAATCAGAAAAATAATATATGATTAATAAATGGGCGGGGCTGCGTTTGCAGCTCCGTTCTTTTATATAGAATAATACAGAAGCAAACGGTACATTGAATTCTTCAGGATACTCGGATACAATGACTTTAAAAGCCATATGGGGAGGAAATGAAAATGGATCGGACATATATGGGATATGAAGAACGTATCATAACGCCGGATAAACCGGTACAGATGGCAGGATATGATGCACGGATTGACAACTGGTCAAGGGGAGTCATGAAGGATTTAAAGGCCCAGATTCTTGTAATTAAAAAAAACGAGGAACGATTCTGCCTTATAACAATTGACAGCCTGGGTTTTACCGTCGCGCTGACCAGTTTTTTAAGAATGAGGGTTGCGGAGATTTTAACCGTCAGAATGGAACAGGTCATGATTTGCTTTTCCCATACACACGCTGCTCCCAATGCTGCAGTGGAACAAGAATATTATGATTTTGTGTGTCAGTCAATTCTTTCAGGGGTAAAGAAGGCGGAGGAATCCATGGTTCCCGTATGCGCAGGGTGGGGAATTGCTGAAAATAAGGTTGGTATTAACCGAAGAGGGAGTGGTCAGCCGATTGATCCACGAATGGGAATCTTAAAGATATGCGGGGAAGATGAGAAAAAAATAAAAGTCCTTGTAGTCAGGGTAACAGCTCACTGCAATGTTCTGATGCCAGATAATTACCTGATTTCACCGGATTATTTCGGAGAGGCAAGAGAAGCTCTGGAGAGAAAATATGGTTGTAATGTAATGATGGTGCAGGGAGCTTCCGGAGATGTAAGACCCAGATACCGCCAGGAAAATGCAGATTATCTGGAAATCCATCCAGCAGAGGAACATTTAATGAACAACAGTGTTCAGATGAAAGAAAGATCTGACGCACAGAGCCAAAAGGCATTGAAGGATATGGCAGAAGCCATCTGTGAATCTCTTCAACCGGTCGTAGATCTGATAAAACCAAAGCCTGTCTCCAGAATATCCATGTTTTCGGTAAAGGAGTCTTTTTATGCTGATGTTCCGGAATTGAAAAGGGCAGGGGAAATCGCAGCTGAGGCATGGGAAATGGGGAGGATTGATGGAAAAGGGTGGTTAATGGAAGTGGAGAGATTACTGAACCAGGGAGAGAAAAAGCAGAGGGCCGAAATTGAAATACAGTTTTTCGCAGTCAATGACGGCTGTCTCTGCGGTGTTCCAAGCGAAGTCATGTCTGATATTGCAGTTAAT
>SVDS01000011.1 GCA_015057715.1 Paenibacillaceae bacterium | reverse complement strand
CATAATACCTAAACATTTTATTACGATTTGCAGACAAATTTCCAAAAATGTCAAATATTCGGAAGCTCCATACATTTTTTATTATATGTTTTTGCATACCGATACATGATTATGGTATATTCACCAAATTCCTCTCCCAGAAAAGCTTTATAAATAGCCCAAAGGCTCCATAAGAAGCCACCCAGAGCCATGTAGGCATAAACGGTATAACGTTCCTCTGTGGTTGGAGTACGCTTCAGATATATTTCAATGAGACGGTCGGTTTCTTCTTCATTATAATAGGAATAGATTGCACACATGGATATATCAACAAGTGGATCACACATGCCTGCATATTCCCAGTCGATGAGGCGGACGGTTCCGCCTGGAAGCATTAAGAAGTTGTCCACTACCGTATCCAGATGAGACAGAACTTTTTTATGTCCCAGTTTTTCTAATTTAATTAGCAGCTCACACATCTGGCCACGGACATCTGAATAATCCTCAAAGGGAATCGCTCCGTATTTTCTGCAGAGGTTTTCATAAAAATCAATCCGTTCCTGGAAATCAAAGGTGTGAGAAACCTCAATACCCGATTTATGAAATTCCCGTACAAGAGCCATACAGCGTTCGATCTCCTCAAGGCTATTGGGATTGGCGTTGTGAGCACCTTCATAATATTCTGCAATTTTATACCCAGTCTCACCATTAAAATAGATAACCTTTTCTGTAATATCATATTGAGATAACGCATCATAAACTGCCTTTTCCTGTTGCCTGTTTATCAGCAGCTCCGTACCCGGGCCGGGAATCCTGCAGATATAATGACGGTCTTTGATTTTAAACAGAAAGGATTTGTTGGTCATACCCGCTTTTAAACATCTGATCTCTGTGATTTCAGACTCTGGCACAGAGAAAACCATGGAGACGAGTTCCAGAGCTTCATTGTCAGAACGGTGCTGATACTTGATATCGAACCGGCGCAGCTCTTCCAGATTTTCAAATTCATAAACCTCGTCAGCTGGTCTCCGGTTGATATACAGCTCGATTTCACGTCCTGCCTCTGAAAATTCAGGAAGTCGTTTTGCGGTCTCACCTGAGAGCATCTCCATTAAGACATTTTCCCAATAAAACTGTTCGGTTCCGGGAATATCATAATAAGCTTCCAGTACAGGCAGAAACTGGTCTGAGAAGGACTTGGAGAAAAAGACTGGTCCGTACATTACCCATTTGTCCTGCCCGCCAACTGTTACATTTAAAATGCGTCCCTTCTTATTATAATCAAAACACCATTCAGAAGTTTCTCCTTCCATATAAGAGGAGGAGTACCAGGCGCCTCCTTCGTAGGAGTGATACATATTATGGCGCATCCAGTTATCAGAGGACAGGAGGTACATATTTCTGTTTTTGAATAACTCCCTGGCGTGGTATATTGTGGCCAGAGTATTCTTTTTTGAGTATTCAGGATTATAAAGAAGCTTAACCTTATATTTATCTATAAGGTACTCGAATTTCTCTTTCAGGTATCCAACGACGATTGTGATGTCATAGATTCCGGATTCGTGAAGCTGACGGATCTGGCGTTCGATCATGCGTTCACCGAATACTTCTAAAAGTCCTTTTGGCGTTTCAAAGGTCAGCGGAACAAAACGGGATCCGAAGCCGGCGGCAATAATTACGGCGCCATCAACTTTATGCTCATTCAGAAGTGCTTTTCCGGCAGGAAGGAGTTCGTAGGATTCATTCATCTTACCGGGTGCGATTAATCCTTTTTCAATACAATCCTTAACCAGGCTGTTTGCGGTACCAAGTGAAACCATAAGTTCCTGTGATATCTCTCTTTGCGTGACTGCCGGATTTTCCAAAATCAGACGGCAGATAATAACATTACGATTCATAGTAATATAACCTCCACATATATTAAATTGGGTATAATCTGATGTTCAAAATTATAATAGTGTAAATTTATATGAACATTATACCATTGAACTGGTAAAAATCAATAGATGTTTAACGTTGCAGAAATTGTAGAAAATGCAGATAAAACAAGGATTTTAGCTTCAAATTGAGCTTGTGTATTTTTAAAAAACAATTTATCCTAAAAAATGCCATTCTGTAATAATTCTGTAAGAAATTGAACAGATAAATGTTATAGCATTTTTACAAAAAATGTATTATAATGTTCCATGTGATGGAGGAATTGATAGCTTCTTCCGGAATTGTTAATATTTTTTTGAATATGCAAAATATGCAAAAAAAGTAAAAAAAGTATTGATAATTTCCATTATAGGAAGTATAATTACCTCGTAATGCTATTAGGAATTTCAGAAAGTATTTCAAAAAGAAAAAAGGAGAGTGCATTAATTATGAGAAAGCAGACTAAATTAGTTGCTGTTTTATCTACAGCAGCACTGCTGGCATTAGGCGCTTCCATGTCCTCTTTCGCAGCTACTGGCTGGCAGGAAGAAAATGGTACATGGGTGTACTATGACAAGAGCGGAGACAAAGAAACAGAGAAGTGGGAAAAATCTGGTGACAACTGGTTCTACTTAAACGAAGATGGCGAGATGTCTACCGACGTTATTGTTGAGTATGATGACAACTATTATTATGTAGATGATAACGGCTCTATGGTAACAAATAAGTGGGTTTCCGTTACTAACGAAGACTATGATGGCGATAATGCTGATGAACCAGCTAACTATTGGTACTATTTCGGTTCTAATGGTAAAGCTTACAAGACTTCAGCTACCAGCACAAGCGCTACTTTCAAGACCATTAATGGTAAAAAATATATCTTTGATGATGAAGGTAAGATGTTATATGGCTGGATTAACAAAGAAGGCGAAAGAGAAACTACAGAAGAAGATCGTTGGCAGAATGGTGATTACTACTGTGGCGATGAAAATGACGGAGCTCAGTCTGTAGGCTGGGTAAGCATCGATATCGTAGATAATGACTATGAGACTTCCTTAAAAGGTGGATCTAGCAAGAACGTATTCGATGATGAGAATCAGACACGTTGGTTCTATTTCAAGTCTAATGGTAAGAAATTATCAGGAGAAAACGGCAAAACCATTAATGGTAAGAAATACAGCTTTGATAAGTATGGTCGTATGAATGCAGAATGGGTTAACTGGGATGCTACTCCTTCCCTTGCTAGTCAGTCTGATGACAATACAGCAGCAGCGATTGCTAGTAATTCTCACGGATTCAGATACTATGGTAGCCCAGAAGATGGCGCTAGAGTTACAAAGGGTTGGTTCCAGGTAGTTCCAGACTCTTACTTGAATGATGGCGATTATGATGATGATTCTACTAACTGGTACTATTCCGATAAAGATGGTAGATTAACAGCTAATGAAATCAAAACCATTAACGGAAAGAAATATTTATTTGATCAGTATGGCGCTATGCAGGATGGCTTAAGAGCTGTTATCTTTGAATCTGGAAGCACTTCAAAGGTTGCTGACATTAAGAAGAGCGATAAAATTGTTGGCAATTACTTCGATACAGAGGATGCATTCAAAGCTCATATGTCTGATATCTATACAGACTTAGGCTACAGACTGTATTTCTTTGGCAGTGGTGATGATGGCGCTATGAAGACAGGAAAGCAGACTGTTTCTATCGATGGAACAAACTTCTCATTCCTGTTCAATAAGTCTGGAAGCACTAAGGGCCAGGGTAAATTTGGTATTGATAGTGACAAGTACTACTTAGGTGGTATGTTAATGCAAGCTGATAAGGATGATAAGTATTCTGTAGTTAAGATCGTTAAAGAAGGCGAAACATTCAAAGAGATCAAATTACTTACAACAGAGCAGTTCTTATTCGGCGAAGATGGTGTTGATGCTACATCTAACATCCCATCAACAAAAGCTGATGATTATGATGAGTACTATGATCTTACAACTAAAGCTGCAGACAAGACTGTAGATGGTGTAACAACTCAGTACAGACTTGTTAATACTTCTGGTACAGTTCAGAAGAGCAAGAGCAAAGCTAAAGATGGCGACAGCCGTTGCTACGAAGTTGGTCCTGATAAAACTATCAAGACAGTATTTGTAGAGAGCTAAGATTATTTGCGGAGTGGAATTCATATGGATTCCACTCCGTTTTTTGGTTCTTTGTCAATAGTTGGAGTGGGATTCGTATGAATGCCGCCCCTTTCTTGTGTTTTAAGCTATTTCAATAGTTCATTCTACTGCATGCTATCATCTGGGATTTGCAAGTTAGGTTCTAGATAACATTCGAATCCCAAGACTAAGAAGATGCTTAATTTACTTTTTTAGTTTTCACGTATTAATAAGTATATTTTAAAAGTTGCAGGTTTAGATATAGAATGGTATACTAAGACAAAATAATAGTCATATGAAAGGAATAGCTTGGGCATGTCGACGAATACTTACAATGATACGAATATAAAAGAGAATTTTTTATCGGTTGTGTTAGGAATATATGTATTGTTAATTGGGGGCGGTCTACCTTTGGTTGTTAAAGATCGGTATTTTGATATTCTTGTTATTAAATATTATTATTTTTGCTTCTGTACGATAGCTATGTTTATCGTAGTATTGGGATATCTTCTGATATGGAAAAAGAAAAGTAGTATTACATCAATGGATAAAATTAGTGTAAAATACATTGTTAATAATTTATCTTTATTAGATATCCTTGTTTTATTGTATTGGTCAGTTGCAACAATTTCAACAATAACTTCCGATTATGTTTATGAAGCTTTTTGGGGGAATGAGGGACGTTTGACAGGACTTTTTTTGATAACATGGTATGTTGTGTCTTATTTTTGTGTAAGTCGACTTTGGAAATATAAAAATTGGTATATAGATATCATATTAATCTCAGGTATACTTGTGTCATTATTTGGAATTACTGACTATTTTAATTTGGATATTTTGGGGTTTAGAGCACCAATGATTCCAAAACAAAGATCTATTTTTACATCTACTATCGGTAATATAAATACGTATACGGCGTATGTAGGAATAATAACCGCTATAGCTACTGTTCTTTTTGCTACAGAGAAAAAAAAATCAAGAGTCTGTTGGTATTATATATGTGTTGTAATCTGTTTTTTTGCAATTATTATGGGGGTTAGTGATAATGCCTATCTTTCTTTGGTGGCGTTATTTGGCTTTTTACCAATTTATCTTTTTAAAAATAGTTCAGGTGTTAAAAAGTACTTGATTATCTTGTCCACGTTTTTTACCGTCACACAATGCATAGACTTGATAAATACTTTTTGGGGAGATCGGGTACTTGGAATTGACAGTGCCTTTAATATCGTCATTAGTTTTAACTACTTGCATTATTTAGTGTTTATATTATGGTCAATAGTCGCAATATGGTATTTGTTTGACATTAAGCATAAGGCACCACTTGCATGTTATGGAAATAAATTAGTAAATATATGGCTAGTATTCATAAGTGTAATAATATTAGGTATGTTATTTATTTTATATGATTGTAATGTAGCGGGCAATGCGGATAGATATAGTAGCGCAAGTAATTACCTTCTGTTTAACGATGATTGGGGCACACATAGAGGATATATTTGGCGAAATGCAGTTGAGTCCTTTTTAAATTTATCTTTATGGAAGAAGATGGTTGGATATGGACCAGAAACATTTGGCATTTTGTTATTAAGAAAAACAGCTAAGAATCCTTATAATGAAATATTTGACAGCGCTCACAATGAATATTTGCACACATTGGTTACTGTTGGAATCTTGGGATTGACTTTTTATATTTCTACTCTTGTAATATTTATAAAAAACTGCTTTACCCGAAAGAGCAGAAACCCTTATATTGCAGCAATAGCATTTGGAGTGATTTGTTATAGCGTTCAAGCTTTTGTTAATTTAAATCTTCCAATAGTAACGCCTATACTATGGTTACTTTTGGGTATGGGATCCGCAACAATTAATACTGAAGTAAAGGAATAATTATTAATAAACTACTCAAACCTGATAAATTCTGGATAAATTTATCAGGTTTTACTTATATTATACAAACATGTAAAATATTCATAAAATCTTAAATAATAACATTGCTTTTTGTTATGTTGAAAGTTGTACTATGTTGTTGAAGTATGTTATACTAGTATAGCCTAGTTGGCTGTATGAAAAATAATTTTAAAGGTGCATAGAATGAAGGTTGATCAAAAATACAAACGTTTAATTAAATTGATTTTTACTTTCGGGATCACATCAATGCTGATTGCATTGTATGGTTGGACTTGGATTGATCATTATAATAAAATTATAGAGTTTCCATTTTATCGTAGAGGAAATTGGATGATGATTTTTCTTTATGGGATTACTCTCATACTTTTAATGAATACATATGGTGGATATAAAGTGGGGTATTTAAAGAAAGGAAACCTATTGTATTCTCAGATATTGGCAGTTATTTTTGCTAATATATTTACATATCTGCAAATTTCCGTATTAGATAAACATTTTCTCAATCCAATACAGCTAATAAAAATGACTGGTTTTGATTTTCTGGTTATTGTAGTTTGGACGTTAGCCTATCAATGGATATATACAAAGATATTTCCACCTAGAAAGATGTTACTTATATCAGGCAGACGATCAGATTATCATCTTGTAGAAAAAATAAATTCCAGGGAAGACAAGTATGTGATATGTGAAATAATCAACATACAGAAGGGTATTTCTACTCTGGAAAAGGAAATACTGAAATATGATGGCATCATTATTGGTGATATTGAGTCACATGAAAGGAACTTGATTTTAAAATATTGCTTTGCTAATTCGATTAGAACTTATAATGTGCCTAAAATCTCGGATATTCTTTTAAAGAGTTCAGTGGAATTGAACCTGTTTGATTCTCCATTGTTATTATCAAGAAATGAAGGCCTAACCATAGAACAAGAGTTTTTTAAGAGATTAATTGATATAATAGGTTCCTTGACAGGAATTTTAATGATTAGCCCGTTATTTTTTCTAATCGCTCTCTGCATAAAAGTGACAGATAAAGGGCCTGTATTTTTTAAACAATCAAGATTAACAAAAGATAATAAATTATTTGATATTTATAAGTTCCGAACTATGATACAAGAGGCAGAACAAGATGGAGTGGCACGTCTGGCAGTGGAAGGTGATTCAAGAATATTACCAATTGGACATCTTCTTCGCAGAACCAGGCTTGATGAACTGCCTCAATTATTTAATATCCTGGCTGGTGATATGTCTTTTGTGGGACCAAGGCCTGAAAGACCGGAATTAGCAGAACTGATAATAAAAGAGATACCAGAATTTACCTATCGAACGAAGGTTAAAGCTGGACTAACTGGTTATGCACAGATATATGGAAAATATAATACTACTTCATATGATAAGCTAAAGCTTGATCTAACTTATATACGAAATTACTCTTTTCTTCTGGACTTGAAATTGATTATTATGACTCCTAAGATTATGTTTATGAAAGAAGCGACAGAGGGAGTAATGCCAGATACAGGAAAACAAAAGGATGAATTATTATGAAAACATTAACAATTGTTGTTCCCACCTTTAATGTGGAAAAATACTTGAACCAATGTCTTGAGTCTTTTGTGATTCCAGAGATTTTGAATGACTTAGAGGTATTGATCATTAATGACGGTTCTACCGATTCTAGTCCACAAATTGGGCAAAAGTATGTCAATCTTTATCCAGATACATTTCGCTTAGTTACAAAAGAAAATGGTGGTCATGGATCAACAATTAACAAAGGGATTGAAGAGGCTGCTGGAAAATATTTTAAAGTAGTTGATGGAGATGACTGGGTTTTACAGGAAGGCTTGATTAATTTAATTGAGTTTTTAAAGACGATGAACGCAGACCTGGTTTTAAATAATTATTACTGGGTTAGTGATCTAACAGGGAAGAGGAGCTGTGAGGTTGAGCAGGTCTGCCCTGGAATTGCGTATGGAGAGAAAGTATCATTTGATAGTGTATCGGGTAAAGTATTCTTTAAAATGCATGCTATTAGCTATCGTACAGAGATTCTTAAAAGTATCCCTGATAAGATTGATGAGAATTGTTATTATGTTGATATGGAATATATGATGTTTCCGCTTCCATATATCAAGTCTATTGCGGTTATTCCTGATTTTGTTTATATGTATAGAATCGGACAACCAACGCAGAGTGTAACAATTGAAAATATGAAAAAGCGTTGTAATCAGCATGAGCGGGTCGTGAACCGTCTCCTCGATTATTATAAGAAGAATACTAATGTGACAGAAGAGAAAAGATCATGTATGTCAAAAATAATTGCTAGAAGTGTTACCAGTCAATATAAAATTTATCTCAGCTTTAATTTCAGTCAGTTAATGAGCCTTGTAGAATTAGAGCATTTGTTAAAATCAGAATATGAAGAGATTTATAAATTGATTAATCATCCAGCTGTCTTTTTACTTAGAATATCGGGTTATAGATTATATACTTTAGTTTCAAAAGCAGTTAGATTTAAACTGAACTGATTAAGTAGATAAATCATTACTATATTTTGTGGAGATAACATGAAAACAATTAAAATATTTATTACACATACTCCCAATAAGTCCAATCAATTAGTTGAGCTTCCTGTAACCAGTAATGTTATAGCAGGGGCTGTCTATCAGACCCTACCTGTGCATGAGCATCTGGAGTTGGACAATACAGGGGATAATATTTCAGCATTTAACAAAAGCTATTGTGAATTAACAACACAATATTGGGCCTGGAAAAATATAGAAGCAGACTACTATGGCTTTTGTCATTATCGTAGATTGTTTTCTTTTAATGAAGAAAAGCTGCCGGAGGACGGTTGGGGGACTATACCTTTTTCCTATCTTAATCAGGAAAATCTTCAAAAACTAAAATTTGATGAGGATCATATCAGAAAATTAACTGTAAATTATGATTTCATTATATCAGCAGGAATAGATGTTAAATTGTTAAAGGCTAAAACTGTAGCAGATCATTATAAAAAAGCAGATCATTTAAGATATAGTGATTTTGAATTAATGATGGATATCATAAAGGAAAAATATCCATATTTATACACATCAGCCGAAAGATATGCAAATGGGAATATATTTTATCCTTGCAATATGTTTATAATGGAGAAAAGTATGTTTTATCAATATTCCGAGATTTTGTTTGGCATATTGACTGATTTTGAGAAAAGATGTGATATGTCTGACTATTCTGTTCAGGCACTACGAACAATTGGGCACTTAGGCGAACGGATAGCCGGTATCTATTATATTTATATAAGGTCCCTCAATCAATATAAAACTAAGGAGTTACAGATAGCACTCTTTAAAAATACAGAAATAATGCAGGATGAGATATTGATGAAGAAATCTGACAGTGTTCCTATTGTACTGGCAGCGAATGATTTCTATGTTCCTTACATGAGTGTTTGCATAGAGTCTATTTTAAATACCTCAGCTGAATTGTCTAATTATGATATATCAGTCTTACATACGGATATTACTACAACCAACCAGGAATTGTTAAAGTGCCAGGTGTCTAAATATAAGAATGTAAGTTTGAATTTTGTTAACATAAGTAGATTTATTGAATCTTATCAGTTAAAGGCAAAAGATCATATTACAACAGAGACTTTTTATAGATTCTTAATTTTAGAGCTATATAAAAACCATTCTAAAGTTATTTATTTAGACTGCGATTTAATCGTGTGTCGAGATATTGCAGAATTATATAATGAGGATATTGCAGATAATATGATTGGAGCAATACAAGATGTAGATTTTGCTGGGCAAATGAATAGTCCCTGGTTAAGAATGAAGGAATATGAAAAGAAAACATTAGGATTAAAAGATCCATTTAAGTATTTTCAGGCAGGCGTACTACTCATGAATGTTGCTGAAATGAGAAAACATACGTCAATGGAGCAATTGCTTGATATGGCAGCATCAGGTATATATAAGTACTCGGATCAGGATATCCTGAATATTGTCTGTGAGGGAAGCGTTAAATATTTAGATATGTCTTGGAATGTTATTAATGATTGTGATGGCAGAAGAATCTCAGAGGTGGCAAGCAGGGCACCGGCTAGCTTATTTGAAAAGTATATGCAATCCAGAAAACAACCATATGTCATACACTATGCGGGAATCCAAAAACCGTGGAAAAAAGCTTCCGAGGATTTCGCATGGAGGTTTTGGGAAATAGCCAGAACTACACCTTACTATGAACAAATTTTGGAACGTTTAGGTATTGGTGTTAATTCTAATAAAAAGAATAAAATAACAGTCTTTGGAAAACCTGGTTTCATTAAGAGTATAGGTTACTATTTATTTCCGATAGGTACTAATCGTAGAGAAATAATAAAAAAAATATATTACTCTATAGTTAAATGAATTAATAAATATAATGGATGAGGAGAATTATGAATTTGTTATTAAGTCGATTTATGAATTGTTATCGTTACAAGGATTTAATTATCCAACTTGTTCAAAAAGATGTTAAGTTAAAATATAGGAGGAGTTTTCTTGGCTATATTTGGAGTATATTGAACCCGTTATTAATAATGCTAGTAATGATAATAGTTTTTGGGAATATGTTCGGTTATGCTACACCTAGTTATCCGGTATATTTATTAATCGGACAGACCTGTTTTAATTTTTTATCTGAATCTACAAATCAATCTATGTTTTCGATTATAGGAAATTCAGCTTTATTAAAAAAAACATATGTGCCTAAATATGTCTTTACAATTTCAAAAATCAGTAGTTCCATGGTAAATATGATATTTGCTATGGGTGCATTGGTGATTGTTAGTATAATTTGTAAAGTTCAATTAAGTTGGTACGTGCTTTTTGTTCCTGTCGTTGTGCTACAATTATATGTCTTTTGTATGGGGGTAGGATTGTTTTTGGCTCAGGCGACTGTTTATTTTAGAGATGTACAGCATATTTACACTGCCTTTTTGACAGCCTGGATGTATTTGACACCAATATTTTATCCGACTGATAATCTACCAGAATCTTTGTTTAAAATTATAAAATATCTCAATCCTATGTATGGTTATATTACGCAGTTCAGAATCGTTGTATTAGAAGCACGTATGCCTGATACGCAGTTAATTTTTCAGGGGACGGCAGTAGCGCTAGTCATGATACTATTTGGAACATGGTGTTTTTACAAGACACAAGATAATTTCATATTATATATTTGATTTTTAAGGAGAAATGGATCTTGGAAAAAAAAGATATGGTTATTAACAATAATGAATATGCAGTTCAGATTTTGGATGCAGTGGTGCGTTTCAATATGGCATCTGAACGTATAGATAATCTGAAAGAATACTTTGTTAAACTGATTCAACATAAACTTATGTTTCAGGAGTTTTTGGCAATAAAAGATGTCACCTTTGAAGTGAGAAAAGGTGAAGCATGGGGGTTGATAGGTACCAATGGATCTGGGAAATCTACATTGCTTAAGCTTATTTGTGGAATTATGAAACCTTATAAAGGGAAGGTTATGATTAACGGTACAATAGCTCCGTTAATCGAACTAGGGGCTGGATTTGATGGAGAGCTTACAGCGAGAGAAAATATTTATTTAAATGGTGCTGTTTTGGGGCATTCAAGAAAATATATGCAAGAGCATTTTGATCAGATTGTGGATTTTGCAGAACTATGGGATTTCTTAGATATGCCAATAAAAAATTATTCTTCTGGTATGGCAGCTCGGTTAGGTTTTTCTATTGCAACAGTAGTAAAACCAGAAATTTTAATTGTTGATGAGGTACTGTCAGTTGGGGATTGGGCTTTTCAACAGAAGTGTCAGTCAAGAATGAAAGAAATGCTGAATGCTGGTGTGACGCTATTGTATGTATCGCATGATATAGAATCTGTGAAAAGGTTATGTACGCATGCTCTTTGGCTTGATAAGGGAGTTAAGCGTATGGGAGGAGACGTCAATGCTGTATGTGATGCTTACATGAAAGCGTTAGAATAATAATAAACAATTGAGGGAAGTAAGGTGATTATTATGAAGCAAGGTTATGATTATAACAAGGACAATAGAAGTTTATTAAAATTAAATATAATATCATTTCCTGTTTTTTCTTTGCTACTTACTTCACTATTCAAACGAAATGAATCATTAGAGAATAATATATTTAAAAGTCTTTTTTTATATCATAGAAAGACAGATATTTTGAACCATTTCGAAAATATACTGTTTTTTACGGCTCTATCCATTTTTTTCTTTCAAAATACTTTAGGAGTCAGTGTTTTGAATCTTGTAGGAGATTGGTGGAAATTAACTTTATTTCTTAAAAAAACATGTTTATATGTAGCCGGAATAAAAGTGGTAATTGATATTGCTAAAGGAAGACATAGTATCAGAGCAATTCTTATGATTTCTACTATCAGTGCTCTACAATATATAGTTTATATAAAAACTGGAAATATGGCTATGATAATTTTATGGATATTTATCTTGGCCTCAAAAAACATCGATTTTAATAAGATAATAAAATATTCTTTTATAATCAATGTTTATCTTATGATATTTGTTGTAAGCAGCAGCCTTTTGGGTATAGTTGAGGAAAGGATATATTTACGTGCCGATGGAACCTATCGATATAGTCTGGGATATCAATATACTACAAACATAGCCAATCTTTATATGCATATGATTTTTATGTATGTATATTGGAAGAAAAAAAAGATTAGCATTGTATCAATGATCTTACTGATGTTAGTAAATATTTTGTTATTCAGACTGACTGACACGAAAAATGCTTTTATTATGGGAAGCATGGCATTAATTGGTGCATTTATATTAAAGGCTTCTCCTCATTTTAGGAGCCCCCAAAAATGGATAAATGTAATCTTTCTATGCTGCATACCAATATTTGCAGTTGTTTCGATTGGGTTAACCTATTTTTATAATAAAGATATATTATGGATGAATTCTCTAGATAGAATTTTAAGTGGAAGATTAAGATTAGGATATATGGGAATTGAACAATATGGAATAAGTTTGTTTGGAAATAAAATTGAATGGGTTGGAGGGGGTTACATATATGAAGTTTCGAAAAAAATCTATAATTATGTAGATAGTTCTTATGTTCAATTTCTTTTGGAATTTGGTTCGCTTGCGTTGATATTGACATGTATTTATTTTATAGCGCTTAATTATAAAGCGATAAAAAAGAAAGATATCTGGTTCGGCATAGTTATTTTTGTGATTGCAATACACAGTATACCTGATCCTCAGCTTATGTGGCTAGAGTGTAATCCCTTTCTTTTATATGGACTTAGTAAAACATATGAATCGCCTTGCGAAATTGAAAATGTTATTTCATGGAATTGGAGACGAAGATGTTTAAAGAATTGTTTGATTATAGGTGTATTTATTACAGCGCTCTACTACGGCTATAAAGTTAGTAGTATTATACGAACTTGGATGACAATGTATCAATTTTATGAAGTAGAGAGGCAAAAATATTTTATATTATTTTATATTATTTTAGCGGGTTTAATAACTTGCATAGGAATCAATATTACCAAAGCAAAGACCAGAAATCGTTTGATTGCGGCTTGTGGTATATTAACAATCGGAATCAGTTTTTGCCTTATGCTAACTATGATTAAAGAAAAACAAAAGGATTATAAGCAGGATATTGAGAGAGGGATTAATTTAGTAAAGGCTTTAAAGGCACAGGGGAATTCGCTAGATGCGATTTATGTAGAGGATATTCCTTATTGTTATGAAAAGGAATTGAAAAACTTTTCTGTAATCATGGGAAAGTTGCCTAAACAGGATGATAATGCTATCGTTTTTGCTAAGAAAGGTAATTTTAATCAGTATCTTTATGACCACCAATATTATGGTAGTTTAATCTCTGAAAGAGAATATGTGTTTGTAAAAGGTAATGAGTTAAAGCGCGCGTTAGAGCAGCAGGGTTTTGATTTGAAAAGTTACTATGATGGACTTGAATCAATAAATATTAAACGCTTAGCTGAAATTAACAAACTTCCAATTATAAATTTAGAAAATGGGAAGAGTGCAATAAAACTTAATGGGAATAAACAATCATTAATTTATGGACCATATTTTACAATCTATAGAGGGAAATTAGAAGTCACATATGACTTAACATTGCTTGATACTGATATCCAGTCAGGTGAGGTGGCAAAAGCAAGAATATCAAGTGATTATGGGAAAAACATAATGAATATGAGGATTATAAATAAAGAAGATTTTAATGATGAAAATGAAATGACTGTGAGTATGATCCAGGATATTGAAGACAGTAATAATATGGAATTTTTACTTTTTGCTGATGGAAATACTAAAATAGCAGTTTCGTCAATAACTTATCAAACAATCGACGAATAAATAATGATGATACACAGGGAGACTTTTATAATGAGCGAAATAAAAATATTTGTTACCCACACACCAAATAAAGAAGATTATAAAGTGGAAAACGACCTTTTAGTGGATGTAGTTGCTGGCTCTCATTATCAAACAAAGCCATTAAGCAGCGGTTATGTGGCAGATAATACTGGAGACAATATATCCATAAAAAATAAAATGTATTGTGAATTAACAACACAATATTGGGCATGGAAAAATGTCGATGCTGATTACTATGGGTTTTGTCACTACAGAAGGTTTATGTCATTTGCTGATATAGAAGCAGAAAATCTGGATATTAGAAATCAAATATGTGTTAAAGTATTAAATGACCTTACTGTAAAAAAGTATCATTTAGATGATGAGAAAATAGCAAGGGGATTTATTGAACAATATGATTGTATTCTTCCGAGACAGCAGGATTTAAGAAAATTACCTACTCCAAAAGGAAGAAAAAAAAATGTTTATGATCATTTTGCTGGGCATGATAGACTTTTTATGAATAAAGGTGATCTGAATACACTAATGGAAGTAATCAACGATCTGTTTCCTGACTACTATGATGATGCAAGAATCTATATGAATAATCCAAATTTTTGGGGTTTTAACTGTTTTGTATTAAAACGAGAAGTGTTCGATAAATTATGTAAATTTGAATTTGGTGTATTAGAGGAATTGGAGAAGCGCATTGATCTAAGTCTATATAACCAACAGATGACCAGAATATATGGGTTTATGGGGGAAATTTTATCTAGTATTTTTTTCTTCCATTTGCTAAAATCAGATAAAATGTTACGGGTGGCGAATGTCCCACTACTATATTTTGAAGATACTAGAGATATTAAAACAATTTACCCAGTAAATGAAAACAAAAAGCCAATAGTGTTTAATATAGTTGGAGCTGAACCTTATTTATTTACCGTTAATATTCAATCATTTTTAACCAGGGTAAAAAGTGATATTCAATATGATGTTATTATTTTACATGAGGGTCTTTCGGAGGGGTATTTAACTAAATTTAAAACATTATATGAAGCTTATGAAAATATTCGGATAAGTTTTATTGACACCAAATATATCTTTGCCACTTTACAGGAATTGAAATTAAAACAAGCAGATGCTCGTTTGTTGCTGCCCTGGATACTAACGGAATATTCTAATATAGTTTGTATTAATTGGAACACTCTGTTTAGAAGAGACATAGAACAAATTACTAAGATGGAAATAGAACCCGTATGTATAGCCGGAAGCAGGGATGTACGTATGATTGGAAAAGCTAAAGCATTGGATAATTCTTATGAATTATATATAAGAAATGAGTTAGGTATAGATAATGTAATTGATTTGATTGATACTGATATGTTTTACATGAATTTGGATAGAATTAGGTCCAGATATACAGCTGAGTCAATTTTAGATCGCGTAAGTAAAATTAAAGGTAAGTTGCATTTTAGTGAATATGTGAATATGCTGTATGAGGATAGGAAAGTAATAGATTCAAGTTTATGTGTTTATTATACTGAAAGTACCACGGAAAATAATATAATTAAACAGGTTCCTTTATTTATTCTTAATGATTATAATAAAGCTAAATTGAATCCTATTGTAACAAGCTATTCTCCTGAATTACTTTGGGAATTTGAAGGTAAAGAATTTGTTGATGAGTACTGGGGACTAGCCCCAAATACTGGATATTATCATAAATTGATAAGTTATTATGAAAGCTATTTTCGTGAAAACAGTATATATGTAAATAAAAGATCACATAAGCCAAATAAATTGAGGGGTGGAATTCAATGTGTTAAGGATCATGGAATAATCTATACGGTTTTCTATTTAAATAAAAAGTTAAAAGGGTTCTTTTTGAGATGATTTAAAAATTGTTATTTTATATTTTATTATTACCTTCCTGGATCATGTAGAAGGTGAATTCGTTTATGCTTAAGAATTGAGCACACCGGTTAATGCAAAGGATATCGTTCTGGGCATTACATCGGAAAATTTAAAACCACAGCTAGTGAGTTAGTTTGAAAATGTTAAAGCAAGGGGCATTCCGTATAAAACTGCCATTATTGAGTGATACCACCGTAGAGAATGCTCTTTAGAAGAAATTCATTTATTAATGTATGCCACAAGTAGTTGTGCTCGTAATTTTGGACAGTATATGTATTCCAAAATATAGTAAAAATAATAGAGGATAATTCAGAAAAACCATTAAAATAAAGTCTTATTAATAGCCTTGTTACTCACTGTAACTTAATTTTAAAATTCAATTCTGCTGATGAGCAACAATAGTGGTGTGATATGAAAAGCATCCATAATTATTAAATTCATTTTTGCAAATTTAAAAAATATTATTATAGAAAGAAAGTGAATATATGGAAGAAGAGAAGAAAATCAAAGTTTGTTTGGTTGGTTCATCAGGAGGTCATCTTACACATTTATATATGTTAAAACCATTTTGGGAAGAGAAAGAAAGGTTTTGGGTTACATTCGATAAAGAAGATGCTAGAAGCATACTTAAAGGGGAAAAAATGTATCCTTGTTATTTTCCTACTAATCGTAATTTAAAAGCTTTAATATTAAATACAGTCGTTGCATGGAAAGTACTTCGAAAGCAAAAACCGGATTTAATTATTTCATCCGGAGCCGCCGTAGCGGTACCTTTCTTTTATCTTGGAAAAATATTAGGTGCAAAACTGATATACATTGAAGTGTTTGACCGAATTGATAAACCTACAATGACAGGAAAGATGGTCTATCCGATAGTTGATAAGTTTATCGTGCAATGGGAAGAAATGAAAAAGGTCTATCCTAAAGCAATTAACATGGGAAGTATCTTTTAAAATATAAGGTGGTGATTAGTATGATTTTTGTAACAGTAGGTACACATGAGCAGCCTTTCACTCGATTGGTAAAGTGTATTGATGAAATGATTCGGGATGGGCTTATCAATGAAAAAGTTATAATACAAATTGGATATAGTTTATACGAACCTCATTATTGTACCTATCAAAAATTATATACATATAATGAGATGGTTAAGCTTATTAATGAGGCAAGAATAGTAATAACTCATGGAGGTCCATCAAGCTTTATTATGCCGTTACAGATTGGAAAAATACCAATTGTTGTACCCAGACAGTTGAGATACAAAGAACATGTTAATGATCATCAAGTAATATTTTGTGAAGCAGTTGAAAAAAGACAAGGTAATATTATTGTTGTTAAGGACTTGCAAAAATTAATAAATGTAATTGAAGATTATGATGATGTGATTAAATATATGCCCAACAAAATCATCTGTAATAATACTAAATTTTGTATGGAATTGGAAATGGTTACAAAAGGTTTATTTAAATAAAATTAATACAAAATCATTTTACTATTTAAAATAATAGTTTAGTTGGGGGAAATTATGAATAAAATAAAATTAAATTATAAGACTATATTAATCACTGGAGTAGCAGGTTTTATTGGTTCTAATCTGGCAAAACGATTATTAGTACAGGAGCAATCTGTAAAAATAGTTGGTATAGATAATATGAATGATTATTATGACGTCAGTATTAAGGAGTCTAGGTTAAATGATCTGTTAACAAATAATGATTTTGTTTTTATAAAAGGTTCAATTTCTGATAAAAAATTAATAGAAAAAATTTTTATAGAATATCAGCCACAGATAGTAGTAAATCTAGCCGCTCAGGCTGGAGTTCGATACTCAATCTCAAATCCTGATGCTTATATTGAATCAAATTTAATAGGATTTTATAATTTATTAGAGGCATGCAGGCATTCTTATGATGAGGGAAATAGAGGAGTAGAGCATTTGGTCTATGCGTCTTCTTCTAGTGTCTATGGGTCTAATAAAACAATACCATATAGTACTGATTCCAAGGTTGATAATCCGGTTTCACTTTATGCAGCAACAAAAAAAAGTAATGAACTGATGGCACATGCTTATTCTAAACTTTATAATATACCTTCAACCGGGCTTAGATTTTTTACTGTTTACGGTCCAGCCGGTAGACCTGATATGGCTTATTTTGGCTTTACAGATAAGCTTAGAGCTGGACAAAAGATTCAAATATTTAACTATGGTCAGTGTAAGAGAGACTTTACTTATATAGATGATATCGTCGAAGGGTTAGTGCGTGTAATGCAGGGGGCTCCTGAAAAGGAAATTGGACAAGATGGGTTGCCAATAGCTCCATATGCTGTCTATAATATTGGTAATAACAATCCAGAGAATCTATTAGAGTTTGTGAATATTTTACAGGATGAGTTGGTTAGAGCAGGGGTTTTACCTAAAGACTATGACTTCGAATCACATAAAGAACTAGTGGCAATGCAACCAGGGGATGTGCCCATTACTTATGCTGATACAGAACCATTAGAGAGAGATTATGGTTTTAAACCAGCAACTTCGTTACGTGTAGGACTTCGTAACTTCGCTGAGTGGTATAAAGATTTTTATATAAAAAATTTATAAAATATGAATGAGGACTAGGGATTATGAGAAACTATAATGATCTAAAAATTGCTGTTGCAGGAACTGGATATGTTGGATTATCAATTGCTACGCTATTATCTCGATATCATGAAGTAACAGCAGTTGATATAATTTCAGAAAGAGTAGAATTAATTAATGGAAGAAAATCCCCAATAAAGGATGAGTATATTGAAAAATATTTTGCAGAAAAAGAATTGAAACTAGTTGCTACATTAGATGCTAAAGAAGCTTATTCTAATGCAGATTTTGTTATAATTGCTGCTCCCACAAATTATGATAGCAAAAAAAATTTTTTTGATACATCTGCTGTTGAATCAGTAATTAATACGGTATTTGAATACAATTCTGAAGCTATTATGGTAATTAAATCAACAGTTCCAGTTGGTTACACTGCGTTGATACGTGAAAAGTTTAATTGTGAAAATATTATCTTTAGTCCGGAATTTTTAAGAGAGTCAAAAGCATTATATGATAATCTCTATCCTTCTCGTATTATTGTTGGCACAGATATTGAAGATGAAAGGTTAATAAAGATCGCGCAGATATTTGCTCAACTATTACAAGAAGCAGCAATTAAAGAACATATTGATGTTTTATTTATGAACTCTACAGAGGCAGAGGCAGTTAAATTGTTCGCTAATACATATCTAGCACTTCGTGTTTCTTACTTCAATGAACTTGATACTTATTGTGAAATGAAAGGACTAAATTCAAAGCGAATCATAAGTGGCGTTTGTCTTGATCCTCGCATTGGGACACATTATAACAATCCATCATTCGGCTATGGAGGATATTGTCTTCCAAAGGATACAAAACAATTACTTGCTAATTATGCTGATGTACCTCAAAACATGATATCTGCCATTGTTGAAAGTAATAAAACTAGAAAAGACTTTATAGCAGATCGCGTGTTAGAACTGGCTGGTACTTATGGTGAAAATGATACATGGGATATACATAAAGAAAAAAGTGTAATAATTGGTATATATAGATTGACAATGAAGAGTAATAGTGATAATTTTCGTCAGAGTAGTATACAAGGGGTTATGAAACGTATTAAAGCTAAAGGTGCTACTGTAATTATTTATGAGCCAACACTTCAAGATGGAGAGACCTTCTTCGGCAGTAAGATTATAAACGATTTGGAATTATTTAAAGAACTAAGTTCTGCTATTATTGCAAATAGATATGATAACTCTTTAAACAATGTAAAAGAAAAAGTATATACACGAGATATATTTGAACGAGATTAGGATATGAAGCATAATAAATTATATATTGAAGTTTTATGGAGAAAAAGCTAAATGCAGAAATTAAAAGTAGCATTTGTAGAAACTAATTGTAAGAAAAACGGACCAATAAAGCAAACATTATACATAATTCAATATATGAATCGAGAAGTTTTTGATCCTGTCCTTGTTACTATTTGGCCAGAAGAAGAAGATAATTCGATGATCAATGAATATAAGGAGATTAACATTCCTGTTTTTACAGCTAATATTAGTAAAGTAAAGTCAATCTATGAGGGAAAAAGAGTTGTAAAAAATATATTAGAAGATATAAAACCAGATATAGTTCATAGCGTGGGTATGCCTTTGTATAGAATGGCGCTGGGATATAATGATACGATACACTTATTGACTTTGAGAAATTATTGTTATGAAGATTATCCAGATTATTATGGAAAAATAATTGGTTTTTTAATGGCATATTTTGATATTAAGTTAATAAGGCGTAAAATGCATCTTGGAGAGCGATTTGTTACATGCTCAAAAAGTCTATCAAAGGTTTATAAAGATAGACAACAATTGGATATAGAATATATTCGGAATGGCGTAGACGTAGATAAATATAGCAGAGATGAAATAAACTATACTAATATTAGGAAAAAATTAAAATTGCCTATAAATAAAATTATTTTTATTTATAGTGGAAATTTTATAGATAGAAAAAATCAAAAAGAAGCAATTAAAGCATTCATAAAAATGAAAAAAAGAAAAGATTCTATATTATTGTTATTGGGAGATGGTAAAGATTTTGATACTATTCGTAATGAATTTGAATGCAATGATGATATATTATTTAGAGGTAAAGTATCGAATGTCAATGAATATTTAAATGCGTCAGATATATACTTATCTACAAGTAAATCTGAAGGTTTACCGAATGGTGTACTGGAAGCAATGGCTTGTAGATTACCGTTATTGCTTTCAGACATTTCTCAGCATATAGAAGTAATAGAGGCAGCACCGAAGGCAGGGTACACATACACATTAGGAAATGTTAGTGAACTTACTTTTTTGATGGATCAGATAGTAAATGAGGATCTGAATAATATTGGAAATGAGGGCTATAAGGCCGTAATGGATAATTTTACAGCTCCAAAAATGAGTAAAAAGTACCAAGATTTATATATTAATATATACCAAAATGAATCATAATCTTAAAAGTGGGGAGAGAAACATATGCCATGCATAAAATAAAATCTTGGTTATGAATAGAAATCCACAAAAAATATTAATGATTCTATGAGAGGGTACATGTTTAAAAATAAAAGGTGATATTAATGAAAAAAATACTATTTGTAAATGCTAGTCTTTCTAGTGGTGGATCTGAACGCGTTATGGCATTAATAGCAAGTGAAATAGCCAAAGATGAACAATTTGAGGTAAATATGATTTTATTGCGAAAAAAAGATCGAACTTATGAAATTGATAAACGCGTTGAAGTGATACAATTTGATAATTCAGGTTTCAAACCTATAATGTTTTTGCTACGGATATTTAATTTGCATAAAATGATAGCTATTAAAAAACCAGATTATGTGGTGTCATTCATGGACGACATAGCTTTATTTACCTCGATTTCATGCCTAGGTTTAAAGACAAAATTAATTATTTCTATTCGCAATAATCCACTTAGAAAACAAAAATACATAAACAAATGGCTTGCAAATAACTTTTCGAATCCTAGAGCTTATAAAATGGTTTTTCAGACAAAACAAGCTAGAGATTGTTATCCGGAGTCTATAAGAAATAAAAGTATTATAATTGCGAATCCTATCAATGATAGTATACCGGATATATATATTAAACAAAGAAAAAAAAATGTTGTTGCAGTAGGAAGATTTACAGAACAGAAGAACTTTACAATGTTGATAAGGGCTTTTGCTACTTTTCATAGAAAACATATTGATTATAAGTTAATTATATATGGACAGGGCCATTTGTTGCAACAATATATAGAGGAAGCGGAGAGATTGAAAATTAGTGAATTTGTATCTTTTCCAGGTTATGTTTCCGATGTTGATAATCAGATAGTCGATGCTGGAATTTATGTTTCATCTTCGAATTATGAAGGAATATCCAATGCTATGCTGGAGGCTATGGCAATGGGCATTCCTTGTATTTGCACTGATTGCCCAATAGGAGGTGCACGATTAGTAATTTCTCATGCAGAAAACGGAATTTTAATTCCGGTCGGAGACGAGAAGATGTTATATGAGCAATTGTGCTATATGGTTGAACATCCTTCTTTTACAGCTCATATTTCTGAAGAAGCTTGTAAAGTTAGAGAAAGATTTTCAATTAGGAGAATTGTTGATCAATGGAAAGAAGTGTTTATATGAGATTATTGAATGGATTAAAACATTGGATTCATATTATATGGTGGAAAACAATAAATAATGAAAAAAGAATAATATATTTGAGAAAACAAGGTGTAGTCATAGGTTCAAATTGTAGTGTTTCAAGTGACGTTGTATTTGGAACAGAACCATATTTAATTTCGATAGGGAACAATGTGAGGCTTACATCAAAAGTACAGTTTATAACACATGATGGAAGTATATGGGTTCTTCGTAATTTGGGATTGGTAAGTCGGGAAGCCGATTTATATGGAATAATTACTATAGGTAATAATGTAAACATTGGTTGGAATACAGTTATTCTTCCTGGAATTACTATAGGTGACAATTGTATTATTGGAGCTAATTCAGTAGTAACACATAATATTCCAAACAATTGTGTAGTGGCGGGTTCGCCGGCAAGAATTGTAAAGTCATTAGACGACTATTATTTAAAAGTAAAAGATAAAATTTTACTTACAAAAGGCATGGATAGCGATAAAAAAAAGAAAATTATTATGAATGCATTTATAAAATAATATAAGGAAGGATGTGCTATGTGGGATTGGATTACTGTATTACTATACTCGGTGATTGGTTGGTCAGGCTATTTTTGTGTATATAAACAGAAACGAATAAAGAGAAAAATAAAAATTTATTATGTAGCCATGTCTTTTATATGGATTCCCTTTGCAGTTTTTCGATATGTTGGTTTATATAAAAACATATCAATTGGAGGGTCTGATGCACCAACCTATATATCTTATTTTCAAGTATGTTTGACAAGTACAAATCATTTATATGCGTTACATACAGAAGCATTATTTCAAATTATTAATAAAATAGTAAGATTATTTACTGATGATTACCACTGGCTGTTTATATTGTTTTATGGTTTTATCTTTTTCGCATACGTGAGTTTTATTCAAGAATTTGGAATTAAGCATCAAAACTATATTCCAATTTTTATGTTGATAATTCCATATATTAAGTCATTTAGTACAATAAGGACTGGACTTGCAATTGCTGCAATATTGATTGGAATTGTTTCACTAAGTAAAAGAAAAATTTTACTATGCTTTTTTATGATGTTAAGCAGTATTTTTATTCAACGTGCAAGCTTGATCTATGCAACATTTCCAGTATTCTACTATTTAGTTATTAAAGAAAAAATAACACAAAAAAATGCTATTTTATTCTCAATAATAGGAGCATTTAGTGGAGTAATAATACAACGTGTATTAATTGCTGGTGATTTTTCTTTTATGTCAGGTGGTGCTTATTCAAAATATATACTGCAATCATTTCATTTAAAATATTGGATAGATTATTTGAAAATTATAGCAGAACAGATTGTAGTTCTAATTATGGTTTTTGTTAATAATGCAAGGATAAAAAAGTTTGGTGAAAATTTAGAAATGGAAGAAAAAAGACATATCAAGATACTTCAAATTTTATGCTATTATGATTGTTTCTTGTTGCCAATTTGTGCAACTTTAAATATCTGGAGAGGAGTTGATTATTTTTTTCTTCCTAGACTATTAATGCTCGGATTATTAATTACTATATATGGTAAGAAAGTTACATATAGTTCGAAAAGAATATACTCAATTATTGTGCTTATTTTTATAATAATGTGGTACATACTTCGTCTTAGTACATTTTATGATAAAAGTGATGTTATGCCATATTTGTTTAGCTTCTAAAAAAAAATAAAGTATAAAATAGATTAAACAAATAAAAAGGAGGCCAAGATGTTTTTATAAACATCATAGAATATCATATATGAAAGTTATGTTATTAGGTGAATTTAGCGCTTTGCATAAGTACTTGAAGAATGGTTTACAAGAACTTGGTAATATTGAAGTGGAGCTAGCAGCAAATGGAGACGGCTGGAAGAAAATTAATGGTGCTGATATTTATCTACCGGATTCTAATCAAAATAGAGTAAGAGGAAAATTTAATTTATACTGTGAGAATATAAAGATAGCTAGTAAATTTAAAGGATATGATGTGGTACAATTAATTCAACCCCTATTGTTTCCAATGCCAATTAACAATATGATAATAAATTATATTAAGAATAACAATAAGTGTTTGTCATTAGTTTCCGCTGGTGGTGACCAAGCCATTGTGAAAGCATATCTTGAAGGAAAGTTTGAGTATTATATGTGGGATTATTACAAAGCATATTTAGATAAATATGATTCTAATAAACTAAGAGGACGTTTAAATATTATGTCTTCTAATAATACTGAACAAAAAGCTGATGTTATAATTCCAATTTTATATGAATATTCAGTTGGTTATTCAACAAATAGGTTGTCAAACGTAATACCTTTCGGTATAAATCTAAAAGAAATAAAGTATATGCCTAATATAGTAAAAAATGGAAAAATAGTATTTTTTCATGGTTTAAATAATGAAGAAAAAAAAGGAACCATCTTTATTAGAAAAGCCCTTAATAGATTAGCAGAAAAATATCCTAATGAAGTTGAAATAATAATTGATGGTCATATGCCTTTTGAAAAGTATTTAGAGGTTATGAAACGTGCAAATGTAGTAATTGATCAATGCTGTAGCTATGGATATGGTATAAATGCAGGAATTGCAATGGCAGAGGGAAAAGTTGTTATGTCTGGTGCAAGAAACGAAACTTTGTATGCAATTGGTCGTAAAACATCTCCTATTATACATATTAAACCTGACGTTAATTTTATATATACTCAACTAGAAAAATTAATGCATGAAAAAAATATGTTTGAATCAAAAGGATATTACTCTAGAAAATATGTTGAGGATGTACATGATCATATCAAAGTGGCAGAAAATTATCTAAAAACTTGGAAATTAACAGGTAAAATATAAAGAGGTATACCATGAAAAAATATATATGTTTAAGGGATGATGATACAAATTATTTTACTATGGTAGAAGAATTAAAAAATGGATATGGAGAATTTTGGGGGGAATTGCCGATTACGTTAGCGACGATACCGTTTGTTCATGGGTCTGAACGTAAAATATTGGATTATGATGTTGATATGAATAAATTCTCTAAATTACATGAATGGGAGCTTAACGCTAATATAAATGAATTGAATAATTATTATAAAGTATTTCCGATAGGTGAAAATACAGGCTTGATTGAAGAATTGAAAAAACAACAAAAGTTCGGAAAAATAGAAATTGCATTACATGGTGTGACGCATCGCTTTAATGAACGAGGTGCAGAAATGTATGGTGATCAAACTGGATTTTATTCTATTAGGAGTGGAAAAGAATATTTAGAAAAGGTTTTTTGTAATGAAATTAATATTTTTGTACCACCATCTAATACAATAGATAATATTTGTGTAGAATCACTGAAAAAGCTTAATATGCACCTGTTTTCAAGTGGTACAATTTGTTATCAGAGTAAGTTCGTACAGATATTATCATATTTACACTATTTGGATTCAGTGGTTGAAAAAATTAAACGTTCATTTACTTATAAAAGATATCCTATAATGAGTAGATGTGGTATACACTTTTTTGGATCATCAACTTATGGGGTTTTATGTGAGCAAGAAAAAATTTATAATAATCTTCTACAACAACTACATCAAACTGGTTTTGCTGCCCTAGGTACTCACTATAGATTGTTGAGAGATATAGATTATCGTAATAATTATCATCAATTATTAAAAAAACTTATGCATATTGAAAGTGTAGAATTTGTAACAGCATCTAGATATTACAAATTGTTAGAGGAGAAGTATTATGAATAAAGTATCAATTGCGTTCCCGGTTTCTTATGGAAAAAGTGGTCCAAATCAAAAATACATGCCTTTAATAAAGCAATTAAATGCAGATGATATGCTAGAGAGGTGTTATGGTATAGGATTTCCTCAAACTTATGTATTTTTTGATGAACCATTGCAAAAAATGGTTTTAACAAAATTCACTACACGATTTAGTAGAATCATTGTTAAGTCAATATGTAAAATTTTTGGATTTCCTAAATACATGGTATATTGGAGTAATGTGTGGTTGTTTGATTTTATGTTTCACAAAAAAATCGCATCAGATAAATCTAAGGTTCTTTTCACAACACCACTTCTTAGACGTACTATTCGTGCAGCAAAAAAAAAGGGAAAATTAGTTGTGCTAGAAGCAGGAAATTCAGAGCCCCGTAGAGAATATCAGCGAATTATTAATGAATATCAAACTTACGGAATAAAAAAAAGATATATATATGGAAATCCAAACTATAAAAACACCTGTTTGGAAAGCTTCAAATTGGCGGATAAAATTATTACTATAAGTAATGTATCTATGAGAACGTATTTAAATGCTGGTTATGACATGAGTAAGTTTAAATTAATTTCTATGTGTGGTTCGGATATGAAAATTCAACTATATAAAAATAATATAAAAAGGCAAAAAGCATTTATAAGTACTGGTTATCATAATTTTATAAAAGGAACTCATCTATTACTTAAAGCGTGGGAAAAGGCAAAGATTAGTAATATTCCATTAATTATTGTTGGAGATTTATGCGAAGATATGAAAGAGTTCGTTGAGAAATTTGGACCATTTGATAATGTCAATTTTGTAGGAAGTAGAACAGATTTACAAGACTGGTATCAACAATTTGATGCTGTTGGTATATTGCTCTCTCTTTCAGAAGGCGCAGGTCGAGTTACACCAGAGATGATGAAATTTGGGTTTCCAATGATTGTTTCTAGTGATGCAACATGTGATTTAGTAATTGATGGATATAATGGATTTATCACGGATCCATTTGATGAAGAACGATTGGTAACAAAATTAAATTATTTCGCAGAGGATTGGAGACGAGTTCATGAACTTTATGATGCGGTGATTAATACTGTTGCTTCAAGATCAATTAAGGATTACTCTTTAGAATGTGCTGAATATCTTAAAATGTTTATCAGCTAGGTTAACTAGGAAGGAAAATTAAATTTGCTAAAAAAAAGTTTTATTATTGTATTAATTCAATTAGTAGGGTCAGTTTTAGGTTTAGTTACAATTTACTTTGTTGCTGGTAGCATGGAACCAGAAGTATATTCTCTAGTTGGCGTATACACAGTTATTTCAAATATTGTAATGACTTTTTCGGATTTAGGAATAGAGACGACAATGATGAGGGAGGTATTGTTTTGGATAGAGAACAACAATGAGGAAAAAGTTGTAGAATATTCGACACAAGCTTTATTATCTCGAGTATTTGCTTTTTTAATAATATTACCAATCTTGCTCATATATGTATTCTATATGAACTTTATTAAGTATAATGGTGGTAGACTGATTTTGTTGTTACTAGCATTGGTTGGTGCTCAGATATCGTCTATGAATAATGCTATGTCATTGATTGTTAGATCAAAAGGTGGATATATATTCTCACAAGCAGCATCGACAGTTAATAATTATTTATTGAAATTTGCTGGTCTTGGCTTATACTTTGCATTTGGAGCAAATGTATATTTATATTTTTATGTACTTTCATCTATTCCTTTAAGTATAGTTTACTTTTTTAAGTTAAGACACACATTAGATATTAAGTATATTAAGCTTAAATTTATGTTGAAAAAAGTTTATACAGCGCGATTTTTGTGGCTGAAAACTGATTTAGATTACGTGAAAAACAGTGCAGATAGTTTGCTCGTATCAGCATTATTTCCTACTTATATAATGGGTTCATATACAATTTTTAAAAATTTTGAACAACTGTCTAAAAACATTATTGAAGGATTTTTTGATGTTCTTTCTCAAAGTACAGTAAAATATAAAGGAAAATCCGATGAATTAAAAAGACAAGAAAAAAAGATAAAATCAGTTCGGAGTTTAGTAATTTTAGTAGTTATTTTACTTTTGGGTATATTTTCTATTAACACACAGTTTTTTATTAAACTAGTTCATTTATCAAAATATGATGCTATGAGTGAAATAATATTTTGCATAGCCATTATTACTATTATTCATCTGATTGGTAAGTATGAGATTAACGCCATAGCTTTTTTTGCTTCGCCAAAACTTAATTTTATTCTAGGTTTAATAGTACTTGTATGTAGTATTATTTCATTTGGAATAATATTAATATCTCCAAGTATTGAGGGAGTATTATTACAAAGAATTGCAGTTTATTTTGCATACTCAATAATTGCAATCATAATATTTAAAAAGAAACGAGCCGAGTTATATACGACGATAAAATAATAATTTGATGTAAGGAGATTTTGCGTAATGCAAGTAATTAAATATGTTTTTCAACCACATGGTGATGAAAGAGGACAACTAGTTGCTCTAGAAGAATTTAAAGATATTCCTTTTAAAATTAAGAGAGTTTATTATATGTATGATACTGCAACTGGTGTAATAAGAGGATTCCACGCACATAAGTCTTTACAGCAGATATTGATATGTATTCATGGAAGTTGTAAAATTAGGCTAGATAACGGTAAAGAAAAAAAAGTTGTTCCGTTAGAGAAACCATATGAAGGACTATACGTTTCAAATAATATGTGGAGAGAGATGTATGATTTTTCTCCTGATGCTGTTCTTATGGTTTTGGCATCAGAATTATATGATGAATTAGATTATATTCGTAGTTATGAGGAGTTTCTTGAATTTGTAAAAAACTGTAGAGATACCACTATTGTTGAGGGGGCTGTATAAATGAAGATACCATTCGTGAGCTTTTTACCATTAGAACATGAACTAGATGCTAATTTAAGAGAAGCATTTGAACGAGTTTATAAAAGATCATGGTATATTGAAGGCGTTGAAAATGAATCGTTTGAAAAAATGTTTGCTGAATATTGCGGTACAAACTATTGTGTTGGTGTAGGGAATGGGTTGGATGCTCTAATGCTATTACTCAAGGCACTTGGCGTTAAAGAAGGAGATCAAGTAATAATTCCTTCAAACACATATATAGCAACCGCTTTAGCTGTAACATATATAGGTGCCAAACCAATCTTTGTTGAACCTGATATCCGAACTTTTAATATTGACCCAAATAGAATTGAAGCAGCGATTACTGATAAAACTAAAGCAATAATACCAGTTCATTTATATGGCCAGCCGTGCCATATGGAAGCAATAATGGAAATAGCTAATAAATATAATCTTTTTGTAGTGGAAGATTGTGCGCAAGCTCATGGTGCAATATATAAAGGAAAGAAAATAGGATCTTTTGGTGATGCCGCTGGATTCAGTTTTTATCCGGGAAAAAATTTAGGTGCACTTGGTGACGCAGGTGCTGTTGTTACGCAAAATAAAGAACTCTCGGATAAGGTCAGGGCATTTGGCAATTATGGATCAGATTTTAAATACCATCATATTTACAAGGGAAATAATTCACGATTGGATGAGTTGCAAGCGGCATTTCTATCTGCCAAACTCCCAAGTCTAGAAAAAGTAAATGAAAATAGAAGATTGATTGCACAAAAATATAATGAAGGTATAAATAATATTAAAGTTATTAAACCATATGTTATTGAAGGTGCCGTCTCGGTATATCATATTTATGGAATACGAAGTCAGAAGAGAGCAGAGTTAGAGAAATTTTTAAATGATGCAGGGATTGGAACAAATAAACATTATCCTATTCCTATTCATATGCAGGAATGTTATAAAGATTTAGGATATAAACAAGGTGATTTTCCTATAGCTGAAGAAATTAGTGCAACGGAGCTAAGTCTTCCAATGTTTTATGGCATGACAGATGAAGAAGTGCAATATGTTATAGAAAAAATTAACGAGTTTTAAATTTATTTGGTAACATGATGATTATATAGTCAAATCAAAAGATAATTAAGGTCTACTTATATATAGAGTGGATCTAAAAATGTACGAGATTGGGATTGAAAATGAAGTTGAGAAAATTAGAATTAAAGGATGCTCCATTAATGCTTGAGTGGATGCATGATACAGAAATTATTAGAGATTTACAAACAAATTTTACATCAAAAAGTTTAAAAGATTGTGTGGAATTTATTGAACAATCCCAGGATACATCAAAAGAAATGCATCTAGCAATTGTAGATGAATCAGATGAATATATGGGGACGGTGAGCCTTAAGCATATTACAAAGAATGATGCAGAATTTGCAATTACAATTCGAAAAAAGGCTATGGGTAAAAATTTATCTAAAAATGGAATGGCAGAAATAATAAGAATTGGACTGGAGGATTTGGGTTTAAATAAAATCTACTGGTGCGTAAATGGAATTAATAGTCGAGCAGTCAGATTTTATGACAAAAATAATTATCAACGTATAGATATAAAAAATAGTGAACTACTTAATAGCGTACGGTATTCTGGGTGTTATACAGATCAGCAAATAGATGAATATATTTGGTATGAAGTTGAGTGATATATAAAGAGTATACGGAATTGTCATATATATTACCATCGCAAATTCCGGCACCACTAATCAACCGGAGAAGATTGTGGAAATAGAATAATATTGCCTTTGATATAATAGTTAATTTGAATTTTATTACATGCGTAATATATATTTAATGAAAATATATATTAACTGATTATCTACTTTGCATTTTTAACCACGATCTAATACTAGTTTATAATATAGATAAAGGAGACTTGTCATATGTATCAAAAGAGAAAATCCATTGAGAATATGTTTATATTATTGATTGACATTCTCTGTATATGGATAAGTTTTGGAATTGCTTTGAGAATGCGATATGGAATTGTTTATGGTATTTATGATTATGGTGATCAGTTGTGGCAGATAGTGTCAATATCAATGCTTTATGGCCTTAACCACATTTTTGGTGATTTTACTAGACATTTCTTTCGAAGAGGATATTTTGAAGAAATGGTATCTATAATACGATCGCAAATTATTTTCTCTGTTCTTTGGGTGGTTATGTTATTTCTTATACATAGAAGCAGTGAACTTTCTCGTTTGGTTTATGGTTACTTTATGGTTATAAATATTTTTCTTACTTTTAGTGGAAGAATTATATTTAAACAATTCATGATTAAAGTTTTTAAAACTAGTAAATATAGTAATCGGATGCTTTTAGTAACTACGTCAAAACAAGCTGATAAAGTAATTGAAAATTTAGTTGAATATAACGAATGGAGCCGAGTTCTGACTGGTGTCGTTTTAACGGATAAATCCCTTATTGGAAAAGCTGTATGTGGGGTGCCTATTGTAGCAAATAAATCCAGTTTAATTGATTACGTAATCCATAATAATGTAGATGAGATTTTTATCTATGATTCAACAATTATAACTGACCCTATACTACAGCAATGGATATCGGATATGGAGGGGATGGGGATTATAGTAGATGTGAATATTGATATATTTAATATTTCATCTGTAGGAAAAAAGACCCTTAACCGTGTTGGAAAATATGCAGTAGTCACATTCGCAAGAAACATTTTTTCTACTAGACAGATGGTGCTCAAAAGAATTCTAGATGTTGTTGGAAGTATTGTAGGAATCTTAATTCTAGGAATTGCTACAATATTTATTGCTCCGATAATAAAGATGGAATCGCCAGGTCCTGTGTTTTTTGGACAGACTCGGATTGGAAAAAACGGACGTAAATTCACTTTCTATAAATTTCGGTCTATGTATCAAGATGCTGAACAAAGAAAAAAGTATTTAATGGAAAAGAATGAAGTAATAGGACTGATGTTTAAATTAGAAGATGATCCAAGAATAACAAAGATAGGTCGTTTCATTCGTAAAACAAGTATTGATGAACTTCCACAGTTTTGGAACGTTCTTAGAGGTGACATGAGTCTCGTTGGAACTCGTCCGCCAACTGTGGATGAATATGAACGATATGAAGTAAAGCATAAATGTCGGCTAAGCATGACACCTGGCTTGACAGGCCTATGGCAAATTAGCGGAAGAAGTGATATTAAGGATTTTGATGAAGTTATCAAATTAGATATGCAATATATTGATGATTGGACCATTTTAAAGGATATCAAAATACTTATATTGACATTGTGGGTCGTTTTGACTGGAAAAGGATCAAGATGATTAATAAATTGTGATAAGGAGAAAAGAATGGAACAAACTAATGAACAGGAGATTGATTTAAAAGATCTGTTTTTTTATGTTTTACATAATTGGCGTATAGTGTTAACAACTGCTCTGATTCTGGCAGTTCTTGTAGGGGGATATAAGTTGGGAAAAGGACTGTTAATGCAACAGAACAAAGACTATATAGCAAGTATTGAAATGAAATATGAGGAAGATGAGAAAGACTATGAACAAAAAAAGAATACATTAGAATTAAGCATTCAAAATTTAACAGCTAATATTCAGAATGCGGAATTATATCAGGCAAATTCAATCTTACAGAAAATTGATCCTTATAATAAATGGGTTGCATCAGCAGACGTATTTATTAAAATTGATGACACTGAAAAGGAAAGTAAAAAAAACGCATATGACTCTGATCCTGCAGATAGTGTGCTAAAAGCTTACGAGTCTGCAATTAAAAAAGGAATTGAATTACAAAATTTTTCGAAAGAAAAAGGCTTAGATTTAAAATACTTAAAAGAATTGATTCGCGTTATACCAGACTATCAATCTAATATGCTGACGATTACAGTTACAAATAAAGATGAGGCTGGGGCACAGGAAATTTTAAGTGTGATATTAAAAAGCCTGAATAACAAATATCCGTATGTACAGCAGAATTTAGGTGGACATAGTATGGTAGTTATGAATCAGAATCTAAGTACGAAGGCTGATCCAGATCTTGCAGAGGCTCAAAAAAACAAAATAGAGAGCCTAACCTCTACTCGTCAAAGCTTGGAAGATACAGAAAGAAAACTGGAGGAATTAAAGGAGCCACAAACACCTGCTAATATATCTCTCAAAGTCATTGTAAAATCAGGTATAAAATCTGTAGTTTTAGGTGGTATAGTGGGCGGATTTTTGGCATGTTTTTTAGCCTGTATCTCATTTTTTCTAAACAATAGAGTCTATAAATCTGGAGATTTAAAAATACGTTTTGGTATAAAAAATCTGGGTAACTTTATAAGAAAAAGGGAAAAAAGAGCTTTTCTAAAAATAGACTGCTTGCTGGATAAACTAGAGGGAGTAGAGTATGTTAGTGATGCAGCTGTATATGATAGAATTGTTGCTAACATTGAAATTTATACACAGAAAAAGCAGTTGATATTATTAACGGGGACTGCAGGAGCAGATGATATAAATAAAATTACAGCGAATTTGAGAGAAAGGTTACCTGATTTGAGGTTCGAGTCAGCTGGAGATATGAATAAATATCCAGAAACCTTAACTAAACTGCTAAAGGCGGATGGAATAATTCTCGTCGAAACAGTGGGGGTATCAAAATATAATATGATATATAATGAATTAGAGACTATTACAAGTATAAATAAAAATATAATTGGTTGTATAATGCTCTAAAGTTAATCTTTAGTATATTAATTTTTATATAGCTGTTTCAGAATAAAGTGAATTATCAGAAACAGCTATAGCGATAAAAGTAAGAAAAATAAATACTAAATTTAAGTTAATAGCATGCGGTATATTTTTTCCATGGATTCCTTGACGTTTTTAATGCTGAATTCTGTGGCACGCAAGCTATTTATATTGCCCATCTCCTGTCTCTTTCTGCGGTCACATAAAAGCTGTTGAATCGCATTACTATAAGCTGGTACATCATCAGCCTTTGCTATCAATATTCCACCATCACATTGATCTAAAGGAGCATTTGCATTTTTTCTCATCAAATCACGGCTTCCTCGTATATCAGAACAGATCACAGGGAGACCGTAGGCCATGGCTTCCAGTAATGCCATGGGTAACCCTTCCTGGTAGGAAGGAAATAGGAATAGATCTGCAATTTGATAAATTTCCATCATATCTTCACGATACCCCAGAAATGAGATACAGTCATTAACTTGGAGTTCTTGTGCTAGCCTTTTTAAATACTCCTCTAATTTCCCGTGTCCACAAATCACATAGTGAAATTTCATATTTTTGGCGTTCATAACATCAGAGCATTCTGCTTTCAATTTGCCGATTGCCCGTATCACTGTTTCGTGGTTTTTGCGTTGGATCAGCTCTCCTGTGGAGAGCAGAATCAGACGATCAGTAGGCAGTCCAAGTTCAAGTTTTTTGATATTAATTTCAATAGATGGTTTTATTTTACTTATATCCAGTCCTACTCCAGGAATATAGCTGGTGTGTTTTGCATGAAACTTCTCTTTAGCTCGCTGATAATCTTCCAGATTTATGCAAATTTGTTCATCTGTAAAACGTGAAAGAAATTTTTCCATGGGATAATAGCACAGCCAGTTAATAAGAGAAGCACCTTTAAAAAAGTGAAATCCGTGGGCTGTATAAATTACAGGACTTGTCTTCGTGCTATGTGCCACAAGCCTTGCCATAACTCCTCCCATAGGAGTATGGCAGTGGACAAGATCAAAGCGTTCCTTAGACATCACTTTTTTTAGTTGCCTATATACTTTAATATTCTGCAGGGTAAAAGGGCTGCGAACAAAGTCAATCTGGTGTCTTATAATTCCCGTTCCATCCAGTCTATGGTTGTCTGTTCCATAAGAAGGTGTGTGATAATTAGATGCATAATGAACCTCATACCCCATGCTTTGGAGTATGTGAACGTTAGACATCTCAAATTGTGGGACGAAGCCGCTGACAGTTGTAACTAGAAGAACTTTTTTTACTGCTTTCATTTGCTTATACCGACCTTTTATAAGTGGATATGAATAAAACAAGGGTTATTTTAATTCTGCTTCTGCCGCCTTCATAGCAGATTCAATCACTTTGTCCATATCATAATATTTATATTCTCCTAACCGTCCTCCGAAGATTACGTGATCTTCTTTTTCTGACAACGTTGTATATTTTAAAAACAATTCCTGATTGCGCTCGTCATTAACCGGATAGTATGGTTCCATACCCTCGCTCCAGGTTACAGGGTATTCTCTTGTAATAACAGATTTTGGCTGAGTGCCAAACTCAAAATGCTTGTGTTCGATAACTCTGGTGTAAGGAGTCTCACGATCTGTATAATTTACAACTGCAACCCCCTGGTAATTATCAGTATCAACTATTTCATTTTCAAATCTCAAACTACGATATTCCAGTTTACCGAACTGGTAACCATAATACGCGTCAATGGTTCCGGTGTAGATGATTTTTTCTCCCAGACCGTCATAATATTCCTTATGCTCCAAATAATCCTTGCCTGTCTCAATATCGCAGCCTTCAAACAGCTTATCAATAATTACATTGTAACCACCGATAGGAATACCCTGAAATAAATCATTAAAGTAATTGTTGTCGTAAGTAAAGCGGACTGGAAGACGTTTTATAATAAAGGCAGGAAGGTCTTTACAGTCTCTGCCCCATTGCTTTTCAGTATAGCCTTTTACCAGTTTTTCATAGATATCAGTTCCGACCAGACTGATTGCCTGTTCTTCTAAATTAGCAGGTTCTCCGCTTATTGATTTCTTCTGTTCTTCGATAATTGCTTTTGCTTCGGCAGGTGTGGATATATTCCACATTTTGCTAAACGTATTCATATTAAATGGCATATTGTACATCTCGCCTTTGAAATTAGCCACAGGGCTATTCGTATAACGGTTAAACTCAGCAAGTTCGTTTACAAATTGCCATACTTCTTTATTACTAGTATGAAAAATGTGGGCACCATAACGGTGAACATGAATTCCCTCTACCTCTTCACAGTAAATATTTCCTCCAATATGATCTTTCTTTTCCACTACCAGACACTTTTTACCTTTTTGTTTAGCCAGGTAAGCAAAGACTCCATTGTATAATCCACTACCTACTAAAACATAATCATATTGTTTCATATATATTCTCCTCGTCTTGGTTAATAAATGCTGCTAATACAGATGATCTGGATATATTCCATCAGTAACTAATTTTTTAACTGCTGAAGAAACAGCTGGCTTATCTTCTTTATAAGTAACACCGAACCATTTATCATGTGTTTCAAGTACTTTTACTTTTGCTTTACCAGATCGGATTAACTGATCAACTATTTTGGGAAGCAGGTATTCTGCTTTTCCGTCTTCGCCTTTGATATTACTTAAAAATAATGGAAATCCATTCTCAAGTTCATTAATAAATGCAGGAGAGAGACCCCACATATTCATAGAAACATTTTGATCTAAAGATATTTCGACGGAAGTTCCGTTTTCTGTTTTTCCAGTAGCTAATTCAGCTTGTCCCTTAATTTCATAAGTCTCTGTCACCCTTGTTAGAGTACCGTCTTTTTTTATTTCACATACACCTCGCGTAACACCTCCATTTTCACTCAGAGTGTTCCCAAGCTGGAATCCCGCCATGCATATATCCAGGTATTCTGTTGTGGAATCCATCTGTTTAACGAGATAATCGTGGATTTTAACAAAGCCTTCTTTTCCGTAATAATCATCGGCATTGATTACAACAAAAGGATCGTGAATTAAATCCTTGGCACAAAGGAGAGCGTGGCCGGTGCCCCAAGGTTTGGTGCGATAATCTGGCTTAGTAAATCCATTTGGGAGATTGTCCAGTTCTTGATATGCATATTCTACGGGAGCAATCTGTTCAATACGATTTCCAATTATTTCTATAAAATCTTTTTCTAAGTCTTTTCGTATTATAAAGACAATTTTGTTAAAGCCAGCTTCCAGTGCGTCATATATGGAATAGTCCATAATAATTTCGCCACTTGGTCCCACAGGTTCCAACTGTTTAATGCCTCCGCCAAACCGGCTTCCGATTCCGGCAGCCATAATAACTAAAGCTGTTTCTTTCATAATAATATACGTACTCCTTCTTATTATCTTTGGTACTTAAATTACTTATAAGTATCTTGGTAAAGATTATAATTGTATTATACAAGAACAGGGCATAAAAGTAAACGGTTTGCCTAAGTATAAGGACTATACCGGAGTCATTAGAGATATGCTTATTTGAGATCTAGAGCCTTTTAAATGCTACGACATTTGTTGTTCAAGAACAGGTCTTAGAGGGAAATATTCTAATTGTCCTAATGTTACAGCAAGTGCTTACGATTTAGAAAGCCCCTCCCGCAAGATTTCCACATATTTCGAATGCCTCCACACCTCACTGTCTCCAATGACATAGATCCGGTATTTGGCTCTGGTGACGGCGACATTTACAATATTGCTATTCACCCATCTGACGGCTCCTAAAGAGTTCCTGTCACATCCCAATACAAAGATTACTTCTGCGGCCTCTTTTCCCTGGAATTTGTGGACGGTGCCGCAGTTATCAAGACACCAGTCTTCCAAAACGTCTCCGTATTCGGACAATTCCGTACATGCCTCTAACTGCTTAACAATACCAGATATAACGGACTTAAATGGTGAGATCACAAACAAGTCTGGTGCGCGGGTGTATCTTCGGAAGCTTTCTGCAATTAGTTCGCAGACCTCCTCCCCCTGTTTTACTACATAATGATTTTTTCCCTGTGTATCTTTTTCTGTTCCCGGTACATCCAGCCATTTTGCCTTATCAAATAAGAATTTATTTACTAACTCCGGTTTGGGCGGGGCGGTTTTTAACTTCATGAAATCTCCGTACGATATGTGGTTGGAGATTCGGAACATAGGGTTAATACATCTTCTGTGTACAATCAGAGGGCAGCCTACCCACGTGCCTGAGTCATTTTCATTTAGACCCTTTAGATAGGTACCATATTGATTGATGCGGTCAGCAAATTCCTGCACGGAGATATGCTTTGAAGTGTAGGGTTTTAGATTCTCGTTGGAGAAGACCGTTTTTATATGGTCAGCGTCATTTGTTACTACAGGCTCTACTTGTCTTGGATCTCCCACAATGATTGCTTTTCTAGATCGGAAAAAAGCACCAGCAGCCATGTGCGGAGCGGCCTGTCCGGCTTCATCTATTATTAGCAGTCCTATTTTACCTGGTTCTTTAATATCTGCTAGGAAAGTCTGTACGGACGCAAATGTGGTAGATATCACAGGCGTGAAAAGAAAAAGGGTATTTAAAAGTTCTGGAAATGCCTTTTCTCTGTCAATTTTACTGTAGTTTACTAAATCACCATCAGTGTTATTTCTTACCCTCCACATCATCGACAAATTGATGAAATTATCTCTGCAGGCGGTAGAGGATAGTATATTATCCTTATCTCCTAAGGAGCATTCCTGTAATTCAAAAATAACGCTAAGGTCTTTGCTCTTGCAGATAAAGTAGTAGAGGCTGTAAAATCCGGAGCAATCAAAAATTCTTTGTCATGTCTGGCTGTAACGACAGAATGAAATCAAGAGAATATTATACAGAATTTGCAGAAAAATTGCCAAAGGACACGGTAATCCTTACTGTCGGATGTGCAAAATACAGATACAATAAGTTGCCGCTTGGTTATATCGGCGGTATTCCTAGAGTGCTTGATGCAGGTCAGAGTTGCCCATCGGTGTTAAAAATATTCACATGGTCCGACACTTCCGGGTTTCTTATCGTCGAATGTGGCAAAAGTACTGGTAGAAAACTTCGGTATTGCTGGTATTGGATCAGTGGAAGATGATATCCGCTTATTTATGGCATAATGCCGGATCAATAATTTATTATAATTAATATAGGAAACAGCGGGGAATGATAAATGCTCATTTATTATTTTCCGCTGTTTCCATTTGTCCACATCTTAGTTTGCTGGGGACAGACATACATGAACTATCCGGTAATAATTTGTAAAAGAAGTATACCAGTCACTCCTGTTTTTTATAATAATCTATTCTAAAATAAAAAGTCAAAATTTATTTCGGGTTTTCAGTCCCCCTTATGCGGTATGATGAGATATCTTCAGTAAGATATAGCGCTAAAAGACTGCCCAGCCAACACAGTTTGGGCTTATCCGCACTATCTAAAACAATGAGAGTAAGGAGGAAATTATTATGGACCCATATATTGGTCAGATTCAGCTATTTCCCTATAATTTTGAACCCAGAGGCTGGGTTCTGTGTGATGGAAGAACAATGCAGATCATGCCAAATCAGGCATTATATTCTCTGATAGGGACTACATTTGGAGGCAATGGAGCCACTGAGTTTAAATTACCCGATCTAAGAAATGCAAATCCTCTTGCAACGACCAACCAGATGAGGTATTACATAGCAGTTATGGGGGTGTACCCCATGAGATCTTAATTTGCTGTAGCTATAATTCATGGAGGAAAAGGAGAGAAAATGCATGGATGAATTTTTAATAGGTGAAATCATTCCTGTACCTTATACATTTACACCTGTGTATACATTATACTGTGATGGGCAGGAATACCAGATTCAGGAGTATCAGCTTCTATTTGCTGTAATTGGATGTACGTTTGGAGGAAATGGATCCACTACATTTCGTGTTCCTAATCTAAAAGGATTTGAACCCCACCCCAATATCCGTTACGCCATTGTGACAGATGGCATATTCCCAGATCGGAATTAGAATAATTCTGATATTGATGAATAACCGCATTTCAATTTACTGGAAAGGATTGATGAGATAAATATGGGTATAAATTTGGCTTTGAATGGAGATATAACTGCAAGCAGTTATGTCGATCCTTATGTGCCTGGCAGAGCTGTAAACGGAATAGTCAGTGACCCCACCTCCAGATGGCTGTGTGCTGCTCTGCCCGGGTGGCTGTGTATTGATTTAAAAAAGTCCTGCTGGGTGGGACAGTGGACTGTAAAAAGTATAGGAAGTAACGCCGGCTGGCCGGAAAATTATTTTATGACCTCATTTCGGCTGGAGAGTAGTTTAGATGGAACCAATTGGACTACAGTGGATTCTGTAACCGGCAATACAAACAATGTATGTACGCGCGTCTTGTTAAAACCGGTATGTGCCAGATATTTCAAACTATGGGTTCCTGGAGAGGGGGGATTACAGGCCAATAGATCCGTCGCTTCTGTCATGGAACTGGAACTGACAGAAACAGATGTAGTCATTCTGACTTCACTGAAGATAAAGGATAAGGAGGAGCATGAAGTAGCCCTGACTCCTGCGTTCCATTCCGATTCGCTGTCATATACTACCAATGTCGGATATGATTCTGACCGTATTACAGTGATTCCTGTTGCATCAAAAACTACGGCAGTTATTACAGTTAACGGGCAGCCTCTGACAGAGGGAAAAGCTTCTGTTAATATAATTAACGGATCAAATAAAGTTGAGATTAAGGTGACTTCAGCAGATGGTTATATAGTGACCTATTTGGTAACTGTAACAAGGGCCAGCAGTCCTTATCTGACTTCTGTGAGATTTACCGGAATCCGTTTTTCAGGATTTATAAAGACAACATATAATTATAATCTGAGTGCAGGTTCGACTCTAACCAGTACTGCAGTTACTCCCACTGCGGAAGATCCAGAGGCATCTGTTGTGATTACTTTAAATAGTATGGTATATAACAGTGGTCAGTCAATTCCCCTGTGTAATGGCATGAATTCGATCAATCTTGTTGTTACCTCAAAAACAGGAGCTGACAGCAGGACATATGTATTTAATGTAAATAAAAACATATGATTTAAATAAATTAAAAATCTCTCAGAGACATAAATCGTTGAGAGGATTTAACTCTTTATGACTCTGAGAATTATGAAGAGAGTGATAGAATGATTTTAAAGAAAAAGAAGCGCTTTATAAGCTGCGTTCTTATTGCAGCCGTACTAATGTCTGCGATTCCGATAAGCGTATATGCAGACACAGGACAGATTTTAAGTGAAGATGACCAGGACGCAAAATCCATTAGTGGCTGGGTTGGAGAAATTGATGGGCGGAGTAATCTTTTTACTGTGGGAGACCCTATTAAAAGCTGGTATCAGTACAATATGCAGAATCCAATAGAAAAAAGTTCCCCAACCGATCTTTTAGACAGCAGCGACAATATTATTGAGTATTGTTCTTATTTCCTGGCCGGGGATAACAGTAAAGGTACCATCCATAAAGATTATATACTCAGCAGTACCGGATATTTTAATCTGACAGCTTCTTGTCAGATGTTTCTCCAATTCCCCGAGGATGCAGCAAAGTTAAAAATTGAAGTGTATGATAACACCGCTGGAACAGGTGTTCCCATTAACAGTTCATTGGTGGCAGCTCAATATAAGAACGGAGAATGGGATAGTGTATTGATTAATAATCTGTATATAACATCACACGCAAAAATGATCCGAGTGATTTTAGAGGCATCCACAGAATTAAATGATTCAAATGACTATGTTGATTTTGATGGGTTAAGTGTAATGCTTGCAGCTGCAGCTGCACCTCCTATTATTTCAAAGTTAAATGAAGATACCGTGTCATTTACAGAGGGAGGATCCCCAGTATCGCTGGATAAAGACAGTGACGTTACCGTAAAGGTAGATTCCGATTTCAGCAAAACCTATGAAAGTGGTTTGGTCACTGCCTCTATTACTGGTAACGGTGTCGCCGCAGAAGATGTGCTGGAGCTTGCTCAGATCGGTGGTATCACGCTGTCTGGTAGCAATGTTTTTTATAGCGGAACCCTGATTGGTACATATTCAGGAGGCTCTTCAGGAACAAATTTAACCATTTTGTTAAATTCAAATGCGAATGATACCAGTGTCGCATCATTAATCAAGGCGATTATGTACAAAAACACCAACACAGTAAAACCCGATACAAAAACAAGAACAGTTATGGTATCAGTAACAGATAATACCAATGCAGCAGAACCAGTCTATACAACTGTCAATGTGCAGAGTGTGAACTATGCACCAGTCAGAAAAAGCGGTGTGGAAGAAACTGCGTCAGCCAGCTTACCAGTTAAAAATGCATTTACCCTGAACCTTGGTACAATATTTGAGGATCCGGATACAGATCCCATGACCTATAAAGTCAAGATTAATACGGACCCTCAAGTGGAAGCATTAAAAGATTATTCATTTACACCTCCTGCAGCAGGCACATACACCCTTGTGTTTACGGCCAATGACGGAACAATTGATTCTACAGACACTTATACAGTATCACTGACTGCAGTCAATACAGCACCTGTCAGAAAGAATGGGGTGGCATCGTCTAAATCAGAAGATATAACAGTGAATACTGATTTCACCATTGACTTGAGTACTATCTTTGAAGATGCAGATGGGGATACTTTAAATTATAAGGTTAAAAAAAATGACCAGCCAGAGGAGGCGATTGGTGATAAACCTACCTTCACACCAGATGCGGTTGGAACGTTAACGCTGGTATTTAAAGCCAATGACGGAATTGCAGATTCAGAAGATACCTATACCGTGACCCTGAATGTAAAAGCACCCAATACGCCACCCTCAAGAAAATCCAGTGTAAATCCAAGCGTAACAGGCAGCGTCCCAGTTAATAAAGCATACCCAATTAGCCTGAATACAATATTTGAGGATATTGACAATGATAATTTAACCTATAAGGTAAAGATAAACGGAGGAACGGAAGTGGCTGCTGATGAGAACTATTCCTATACTCCCGCCGCTATAGGAACGGATACACTGGTTTTTAGAGCCAATGATGGAAAAGCAGATTCCACAGATACCTATACGCTGGAACTTTCAGCGGTTAATACAACCCCAGTGAGGAAAAACGGAGTAGGAGCTGTTCAGTCCCAATATATCCAGGTCAATAACACATATACGCTTAATTTAAGCACTATATTTGAAGACGAGAACATGGATGCTCTCAGCTATAAAGTAAAAGTAAACGAGGGAGCCGAAATGGCAGCTGACGAGAGCTATACCTTTACACCGGCATCAGTCGGAACGTATACGCTCGTATTTAAAGCCAATGACGGAATTAGTGATTCAACAGAGATCTACACCGTAACTCTCAACGTGAAAGCGCTGAATACTGCTCCTGTAAGAAAGAGCGGATTAGAAGAAACGTTTACATGGGAAAGACCAGTCAACACTACAATTATTGTGACCTTAATGCATATATTTCAGGATGCAGACAATGATCCTCTGAACTACAAGGTAAAGATTGATGATGAACCGGAAGAGACAGCAGATAATATCTTTTCTTATAAGCCCACCACCACAGGTTCGCATACCCTGGTATTTAAAGCGAATGATGGAATTGCAGATTCCACCGAAACTTATACCATAATCTTTATAGCAACCGAAAATCCTGTCATGTTAATTCCCTCCCCTGATCCTGTGACAGGAATTGCCAATGGTACAGCAAAAACAGCTTCTGCGCTTGGGCTGCCTGGACATTTAGATATTTTTACTTATACAGGTAATGTACCCGCGGATGTAATCTGGGATGTAGAAGCAAGCTCTTATGATCCAAATGAGAAAACAGAGCAGACCTTTGTTGTGGAAGGAACCGTGACACTGCCCGCGGGAGTCTATAATCCTGACGGTTTATCGCTGGATGTTACAATTAATGTAACTGTAAAAGCAGAAGTGCTGGTGGATAAGGTTCTGGAGAGTATTTCTCCGTTATCCCCTGTAACAGGAATTCCTAACGGTACAGCAAAAACAGCCACGGCACTTAGCCTGCCTGTAACTGTGGACCTTGAGACGGATAACGGAACCGTTTCCGCCAACGTAACCTGGAATGTGGCAGACAGCTCCTATGATCCAGACCTGAAAACAGCCCAAACCTTCGAGGTAGAAGGAACCGTGACTCTTCCTGCCAAAGTGATTAACCCTAACGGTGTATCACTGGATATGATAGTCGAAGTAACAGTTGATGCAGAGTCACTGACTGATAAAATCCTGGAAATAGTTTATCCCCTGCCTTCCATAAAAGGAATTACGAACGGAACTGCCAAAACAGTCACTGCCCTGGGTATTCCATCCAGAGTTACGCTGGGAACCGATGCCGGAAACGTCCAGGCGGATGTAATCTGGGATTTGGATTCCAGCTCCTATGATCCGTTCATCAGTGAAGAGCAGACCTTTACTGTAGACGGAATCGTAGTACTGCCAGACAACGTTGCTAATCCCGATGGAATTTCTCTGGAAGTAACCATTCATTTAACAGTTCTGGAAGAAGAGGAAGAACAGGAGTATTATACCATTCGGATCAAAGTGACGAAAAGACCGGATAAAGTCAGCTATACACTGGGAGAGGATTTAGATACACAGGGGCTTGAGGTAACCGAATATCAGAAAGCCAGTCCCTCAAATGCAGTCAAAAAAACAGTTTTATCAGAGGGTCAGTATGATCTGGAATATAATCTTACCAGAACAGGAACACGAACGGTTAAGGTTATTTATTACGCAGCCGACCGGTATGGAAATGAAAAAGAGTTTACAGATGAGTTTACAGTCAGAGTGAAAGAACCGCCGAGAGATGACAGTGATGACGATGATGACAGAGACATTACAGAGCCTGGCATGCGAAAAGGTGGGGACGATGACCATTATTACCCTGGGAACTGGCAATCAGACCAAAATGGCTGGAGGTTTACTGGAAAAGATGGAAACAGCCCCGCAAACAGGTGGGTGTACACAGACTGGAAGGGATCAAATAATTGGTATTTTTTTGATGAAAAAGGTTATATGGTAACTGGTTGGTTTGAGTACAAAGGCAATAAGTATTATTTAAATCCGGTCAGTGACGGAAAGAAAGGCTATATGTATACCGGCTGGAATCTGATTGAAGGAAAATGGTATTATTTCAGTGAAGCAGCAGGTGAAACAAAAGGTTCCATGCTTAAGGACACCACAACTCCGGATGGGCATCGTGTGGGACCGGATGGGGAACGTATTTCTTAAAACAGAAGGATAAATTCTTCATTACCCCATTTGCACTGTAATAGCATATAAGATTCTTCAGATACGAAAAGGAAAGAGAGTATGCGGCAAGAAACTTGTCCGTCGGCTCTCTTTCCTTTCATTTGCCAAGTGATAAAATATTTATATTGCTATATTTTTCCAGAAATAGTAAAATAAACAAAAATGCATGGAATTTGATACATGAGGGGCAACGGGTTCGGGGGAAAAATTAAAATATAATGAAAGAAAAACACAAGAAGAACAGAAGAGCCCTGTTATTTTTAATTTTGTCAGTATGTTTGATATCAGGGCTGGTAAGTATCCGGAATCAATATGTTTCCTATCCCGTATCCGATGGATTTTTGAACCTGTCGGATAAAAATGTGGAAGATAAGGCGGTTCAGTTAAATGGTACATGGAAGTTTTATGAAGATACATTAGAGGATACCGTCCACCAGACAGCAGGCAGCATGGACGTTCCGGGGAGCTGGCGGGGAAAAGTAATAAATGGTAAGAAGCTGGCTAAGCACGGTATCGGCATATATGAACTCCGTGTAAGCGTTCCATCGCCCGGTGATTACTGCATGAAGCTTAACTATGTTTCCAGTGCTTACCAGCTTTACATAAATAATAAAAAGATTATAGAAAACGGAAAAATTGGTGCAGATAAGAATGAAGAAATTCCAAGCTGGGCCCCGCAGTTTGTGTACTTTCATACAGATCAAAAAGATGTTGTAATCAGACTTAAAGTATCCAATTTTCACTGTAATAATGGGGGAATCGTACTTCCGGTCTATTTTGGAAAACAGGCTCCTCTGTTCCGCTTTCATCTTCTCAATTTGATGAAAAACATTGGATTTATTGGTATTCTCGCAGGAATGGCGTGTTATCTGTATGTTTTCAACTGGTGTTTAAATAAAAAAGCACAGTCTGTATATCTCTGGATTTTTTGTATCTCTGTGCTGGTTTCTGCATCTATTATAGATGGTGAGAGTCTGGTCAGCGTTTTATCCTTCCTCTCCATCGATGCAGTTCTGAAAATAGAGTATGTGTCCTTTATGGTTCAGATTACATCCATTCAATTCTTTCTGTGGAGCATGTATCCGGAGCTGGGAACAACTCATCCGATCCGCTTTTTAAAGATTATGGATTTTTTCTATGCTGCCATTCTTATTTGTCTGCCAGTCATGCCAGTTTTGTATGACAATATGGTATTTATACCGATTTTGTTTATTAATGCGTTTTGTTATTTTTTAAAAATTGCCAGAGCGTTCCAGCTGAAAAAGCCCAATGCCGGACCGGTTTTGCTGGGCTTTTGTGCATATGTGATGTCATGTGCCCTGCAGCTTGTGGATATCCAGCACAATATTGAAGTAAAATATTTTAGCGATTTTAATTTCTACTATTTCGGAGTGCTTTTTTTCCTTCTCAGTCAGGGATATGTTCTGGCGGTCAATGTGGAGGATACCTTCCGCCAGTCCGAACTGGCCCACGAAATGGAAATTGCCTCTTTACAGGCCCAGATTTCCCCTCATTTTCTGTTTAACATTCTTCATAACATCTACTATCTTATGGACACCAATGTGAAGACAGCAAAAAATATGCTCATGTGTCTGTCTGATTTTTTGAGGGTTAAATACCGGTTTGACTACAGAACTTATACTCTGTATCAGTTACGGGAAGAACTGGATCTGGTAAATGCTTATGTGGAACTGGAAAATGTGAGAATGAATGGTGCCTTAAAGCTAGCCATCGATGCACCTGATGAGCTTCTTACAAACAAGATTCTCCCCCTTACCCTTCAGCCGCTTGTGGAGAATTGTATCAAGCATGGATATAGTTCGGGTGAGCTGAATATCCGTATTACGGTTATGCAAAAAGGGGAGATGCTGCTGATCAGTGTAGAGGATAACGGAAGAGGAATCAGACCGGAAATTCTTGAAAATATTGGCAGGAGTGACGCTTCAAAAAGAGGAGTTGGAATCAGCAATATCAATTACCGGCTTAACATTTGTTTTCAAAGCCAGCTGGTCATTGAAAGCCAGTGGTTAATTGGAACAAAGATCAGTTTTCAGATACCAAAGAGGGGGTAATATGCAAGTATGCAGGTTGTAGTCATTGATGATGAAAAAAATTCAATAGAATATCTTACGGAAATGCTGAAGAAAAAAGAGGAATTTTCTTTGGCAGCGGCTTTTTCTGATTCCAGAGAGGGGCTGGCGTATTTACTGAAGAACCCATGCGACCTGTTGTTTCTGGATATTGACATGCCGGGAATTAATGGAATGTACATTGCTGAGCAGATCAGCAGCCTTTATCCCCAAACTAAAATCTGTTTTGTAACTGCGTATAATGGATATGCAGCAAAGGCATTTGAACTGAATGCGGTGGATTATTTATTAAAGCCCTACACAGAAGAACGGTTTTACAAGTGCCTGAATAAATTAAAGAATACCACAGCCGGACAAAATGTATACCAGGAGATCAGCGGGCAATATGAATATCATTTAGACATGATCTGTGGATTCAACGAGGAAGATATTGTACTGATTCCAGCATCTGATATATTTTATATAGAAGCTTTACAGGGTGGGTGTATGATACATACCAAAAATCAGGTGTTCCGAGGAAATAAAACCTTGAATTTTTATGAGGAAAAGCTGAAAAAGAATTCATTTTTCCGCACTCATAAATGCTATCTGGCTAATTTATCCAGAGCAGACAGGTTCCGGCCGCGGATTAACTATACCTATGATATGTATTTTAAGGACATTTCCGATGTGATACTGGTTAGTCGGAATAAGGTAAAAGAACTGAAACAATATTTTAATTAATTCAGGAGGAAAATACGATGGGTGAAAAAGTCAGAGTAAGTGAACTAAAGGCAGGAGATATCCTTTTACTGGAGCCGAATAACGAAAAGATATCTAAAATTATTGCCTGGGTAACCAGATCAGAAGTAAGCCATACCGCCTTAAGCTGCGGTCCGGTCAAGCCTGTAGGAACCGTGATCGAGGAAACGCCCCCCAATGCAATTGAGGACACCATCCTTACCAGAACAGCAAGAACTGCCTATGTGATGCGTTTAAATCCAGGGAATAACAATTGCCAGCCAGTGATGGACATTGCAGCCCGCTATGTCAGTGAGAAGCTGCCCTATGCACATGCCCAGCTTCCGTTTATCGGTCTTTATTGTATCACTAACAACATATTGGGTGACACAGGGCTTCAAGGCCTTGTAACAAGAATTGTAAAGCTTTCCATGGGTATCTTAATGGAACTGGAAGATGCCTTAATATACAAGGGCAGAGAAGCGATGATGTGCTCCCAGTTTGCTTATCATTGTTATAAGGAAGCAGGAGATGAGTATGAGATTCAATTAAAGGGCACTCCAGGCTTTCCCCTGCTTGACCGGATTATTGAAATTATACAAAAAGATCCTTCCAGCTATAACAACCGGATATTTCAGGAAAATGTGGAAAATAGCGCCGTGTCCGATGAAAATGTGGATGAAGCAATTGACCAGTTATATGAAGCACTCAGTAAGAATCAGTATGAAACGGATCTTTCTGCTTCATATGAACTGTCGGATGACCTTATTATAGAAGTAACCCGTTTTTGCATTCAATTCGTAAAGACTTTTACCAATGAAACATGCGGTGATAATAATGATGCAGTATCCTATCTGCAAAAAATAGAGGATATGTATGAGTACTTCATCTCTCCGGGAGACCTGTTAAAGAATACCTTAAACTTAACCTGTATGGGCACAGTTGATTATGAGGAGTATCAGGGTTAATGTGCTTTCTGATAACCGTGATAACCGTTTATCCACCCCGATTTACCAGTTGTGGCGGTTTTTTGCATCTTAAGGATATCTCCCCTCCAATGAAAAATTAGCAGATATAATGTAGCCAGTTGATAGTTATAAATCAGCTGGCTTTTTTTGTGCAGAAAAACCACACAAAATAGCCGTTTAAGGAAGGCGGGGGAATGAAATGGATTATGAAAAAACCAGACAATGGCTGGATGATCACGGCGTAATATTGGAAGAAAGCTTCTATACTGCATTAAACAATCTGGCCAAAGACTATAAGAAAACAAATGATTTAAGGCTTCTCGAGGAGGTCTATCGGAAACTGGGAGTTAATAAACAGGCTGTTTCCTGGTGGAAAAATCACCCATGCAGCACCCAGACAAGGCAGTCCAAGATACAGGTGATCGCCTCTTGTGCAGAGGTATTTCATCTAACAGAAGAGGAAACGGAGCTTCTGGCTAATAAGGCAGGTCTTTCACTAAGCAGTGATCATGATTTTAGCGGGTATTTCAGACAATTGTTAAATGGCAGGAGAGGAAGGTGCAAGTCCATCTGTGACGCGGCCAATGTCAGTGAACGGATGCTGCAATACATCAAGGGCCATAAACAGCCTTCAAAGGAGACTCTGCTGGCGATTGCCATTTCTCTTGGTCTTGGAATTGATGAAATACAGCATCTGCTTAAAAAAGCGGGATACGCATTGTCTGCATCACTTCCTAATGATGCAGTTGTATGCTGGTTCCTTTCTGGTGACAGAAAGACGGATGGAACGGTTCCGGTGCTGTTTCATATTAATGAAGTGCTAGACGAGCTTAAGCTCCCTCTTCTCATGACGAGGCTTAAAAGTTCGTGAGTACGATTATAGATAAACAAAATGTATTTTTTTCAGCCGGACTCAGTTCGGCTTTTTGAAGTCGGTAATCAATAAATAGATATATAGCATTATATATGTGAAAAATCTGACGAGATCAAAAGAGCGTGTGATAAATTAAAAAATTATCAGGAAAACCTTTATAATTAATATCAATTATGTCGACAATATAAGATTGATGGCAATCGCATATCTAGTGCCAGACTGATATGGACAGGGCATATGTAGTACTTCTTTTAAAAAGATTATAGATTAAAAGATTAAATTGACTAAAATATAGTAAAAAATGTCGAATAATGCGATAAAATTCACTTTTCAAACACTTAGAAAGGACTTATATTGATTACAAGAAAAGCAGAAGAAGGAGGGGGTATCTTTATGACAGATGCTGAGAAACTGCGGATTGTAGAGATGGAGAATGAGAAGCTGATGGAAGAAAATTCGAGACTCCATAAAGTGATTGAAAGGTTGAATCAGACGCTGAACAGATTGATCGGACGTTACATAAGTACTGACAAAATCGCCTGACAGGGGGATGGCTAAGGAGTGCAGGGGGGCACTCCCGGAATGTCCCTGTCAGGGATCAATCCCCTTAGGGGATTCATCCTGATCACTTATATTTAATCCTTTGTTTTTACGTACCATTTCCCAAATGGTCTGGTGCATCCATTCAATGGTTTTATTTAGTTTTTCATTTTCAATCTCCAGTTCAGTGATGCGGTCTCCCATTCGGGCAATGATTTCCCGGTTATTATTCACTTTGTGAGGCACAAGAATGCGCTTTACATAGGGAGACGATGAAGCAATGATTTGAGAGGAAAGCAATTCATCCCTTTCTTCACAGGGCAAATCCATGAAAGCCTGATAGCTGATGGACAAAGCAATCATGTCCACCTTGCACTTTGGGCATACCGCATTCCTCTCCAGCTGATAATAACCATAATACCCGCATTTGGAACAATAGTACACGGACAGTTCTCTCATTGGTCTCCTCCTTTTTTTATAGATTGATAAACAATCTACTCCTATATATATAACGTTGAATCGACAAAAATATAACGCAAAAACAGAAATATCGATAAAAAAATTACTATTTAGGCATTTTGTATAGTTACAACTCTTATAATTGTTTAAAACAAATAAAAGCCCGCAGCTGTTACGCTGCGGGCTTTTTGGCAATTGAACGGATGTTTCATTTATAAAGGTGTTCTATTTACTGAATAATACCATTTACATCAACAACATAAACTTTCTCATTGGTGTCTTTGAAATCTCTGAAGCCTGCGCCAAGCTCTGGTTTTGCTGTGGACTTAGATGTGGAGGAAGCTTTCTGAAGAACACCGTTGGTATTCACCAGATAGTTTTTACCGTTAAGAGTGAATGCCTCAACTCTTAAATCCGCATCTGCCTGTTTTCTTAAACCATACTCGTAAAGAGTATCGTCAAGAATACCGTGGAAGCCCTGACCTTTCTTGCTTCCGGAAGTTACAAAGTACCAAATCTGGTTATCGCCTGAATCTTCATTCGTAATGGACTGTTTTCCAGTGTTGATCACGCCGTTGTCTGCGAAATAGAAGTTTGCAGTATTTCCGTCTTCCAGATTAACAACCTTAAGACCGGTCTGCATTTCACCTTTTGTATTAAATCCATATTTCTGGGAGTTTACAGTGAATAATTCAATACCCTTTTTCGCAAAGTAAGGAGCACCGTTTTTAAAGAAGAACCAGTGCTGTTCGCCTTCTGCGCTGATGCCCTCGATGCCTTCGATTTCTCTCCAGCCATCGACTCTTGCACCGCTCTCATCATAGTACTGATAGCCTGCTGCGGAAGTCTTGTTGTCAGTATTTTCGGCCGCTTCTGAAGGAGTTGCTGTTACAGGAAGTTTGTACCAGCCGGTCTGCATTTCGCCATTTACAAAGGTGAAGTAAGAACCGTTAATTTTTTTATCTACCTGATCTTTAACCATAACGCCGTCTTTGTCAAAATAGTACCAAGCATTTGTATGGTCTGAATCTTCTTTCGCACTCTCAAGCTCAAACCAGCCTGTTTTCTGTGCGCCGTCATTTTCGTTACCCAGGTAATAAGTAGAACCAGCGATTTCTACCTTGCCAGTAAGCATCTGACCCTGTTCGTCAAAATAATACCAGTTGTCATTGATCTTCTGCCATTTGGAAACGACTTCTTTTCCGTCTTTTCCGTAATAATGCCAGTAATTTTCCGGTGAATCAGGGGAGTCCCAGTAGCTGTCATTGGTAACAGAAACCCAGTAATTGGATACTCTCTTTCCGCTCTCGTCTACATAGTACTCATCAACTTTCTGACCGACAGCGATTTCGCCATCCTCATTTAAGTAATACCAGTCTTCTCCGTACTTCTTCCAGGAATCAGTGGCGTAGTAATCACCCTCCTCATAGAATTTCCATGTACCGTTTTCTTCTACCCAGCCAGTTGCCTTGGCATAGACAGTAGAGGCTGTGTTTAAGATGCCCATCTGTGGGGCAGCTGCAGTTAAAATACCGGCAGCGGATAATACAGCCATCAATTTAATTTGCTTTTTCATAAATATGTTCTCTCCTTTTTTGCAGTAAGTTTTATCGTGGCCGAAAATCCATAGTTGCATTACTCTGCGATTATAACGTAAATGAAAGGAACAAAGAAAGTGTGGTTTGATGGCAGATATGGAAGGAGCTAACAGAACAGGAGAAAAGTTGTTGACGGGCAGGGGTTACCCGCAATGCGCCAAAACGCTGTAAAGCAGAGTGTACCGGCAGTTACCTGTAATAGAAGGCGGAGCCGGGAAACAAACGGGGCATAACTGGTAAAGTTGCCAAAGAAAGCATGTTTTTTGGAAAAATGGAAGCTTTTAGAAAGTAAGAAAACTTTAATAGGAAAATAAAGTACGGTGTGGTATAATCACAAACAGATAATTACCATTCCTTAATAAAGGAGAAAATAACATGAGAATGAAAATATCCAATTATATAGCCCAGAGGCTGGTGGAGCTTGGGATCTCCCAGGTGTTTACGGTAACAGGAGGAGGTGCCATGCATTTAAACGATGCATTGGGACATCAGGAAGGGCTTACCTGTCTCTATAATCATCATGAGCAGGCATGCGCCATTGCTGCCGAATCCTACGCCAGAATCAGGGGCCAGATTGCCGCTGTCTGTGTGACCACAGGCCCTGGGGGTACCAATGCCATAACCGGAGTTTTAGGCGGCTGGCTGGATTCCATTCCCATGCTGATTCTGTCAGGACAGGTTCGCTACGATACCACAGCCAGATGGTCCGGCGTAGGAATCCGTGCCATGGGAGATCAGGAATTTGACATCACAAAAGCAGTTGACTGCATGACCAAATACAGCGAGATGGTGATTGATCCCATGCGAATCCGCTACTGTCTGGAAAAAGCAGTTTATCTTGCGTATTCCGGCCGTCCGGGACCCGCCTGGTTAGATATCCCTCTGAATGTTCAGGGCGCTTACGTAGAAACAGACGATCTCATTGGCTTTGACCCGGAAGATTATGAAAATGGGGGAGACGGCTGGATTTCTGTCAGTGATGCTAAGATAACTGAGGACGAGAGCGGTCTTGGAGAAAAACGTCAGATACTGCCCCCTAAGCCGGATAAGAATGCAGTACGTCAGGTTCTTTTAAAAATAAAAGATGCTTCCCGCCCCGTGATTAACGCAGGCAATGGTATCCGCATCGGACAGGCTCATGATGCCTTTATGCGTGTTGCAGAGAAGCTTGGTGTTCCTGTTGTAACCGGCTGGAACAGTCAGGACTGCATCTACGATGCCCACCCTCTTTATACCGGAAGAGGTGGTGGAATGGGAGACCGTCCCGGTAATTTTGCCATTCAAAACAGTGATCTGGTGCTTTCCCTTGCCAGCCGTTTAAGTATCCGTCAGGTTGGATATAATTTTGCAACCTGGGCCAGAGAGGCTTATGTGATTGTGAATGATATTGATCCCGAGGAGTTAAAAAAACCATCTGTACATTCCGATATGCGGATTCATGCAGATGTGAAAGATCTGCTGGCAGCGATGGAAGATCTTTTGGATCACGAATTTATGGCAACCAGGGAAGCTCCTCTCTTTAAAGGCGGAACAGGAATTGAATCCCTTACCTGGAATGAGACATGCCGCATGTGGAAAGAGACCTATCCGGTGGTTCTTCCAAGGCATTACAGCCAGGATGACCACAAGGAAGTAAACATTTATGCATTTATAAAGGAACTGAGCTCCCGTCTTCCTGAAAACAGGATTACCGTGGTTGGCAATGGATCAGCCTGTGTGGTAGGCGGTCATGCTTATGTGATAAAACCGGGTCAGCGCTTTGTTTCCAATTCTGCTGTGGCCTCTATGGGATATGATCTGCCTGCCGCTATCGGTATTTCCAAGGCGGATCCGGGAGAGGACATTATTCTGGTGACAGGAGACGGAAGTATACAGATGAATCTGCAGGAGCTGCAGACAATTATACATCATCGCCTTCCCATTAAGATATTCGTTATTAATAACGGTGGTTATCATTCCATTCGTCAGACACAGAAGAACTATTTTGGAGAACCCCTTGTGGGAATCGGAGATGACAGCAGAGATTTAAGCTTTCCCGATATGGAGAAACTTTCTGCTGCATACGGATACCCCTATGTCAGAGCCCGCCACAACGGTGAGATTGATCAGGCACTCATTCACACCCTGTCTGTGAACGGACCGGTGATTTGCGAAGTATTTGTCAGCAGAGATCAGAATTTCGAACCCAAATCGGCGGCAAAGCGGCTTCCCGATGGAACCATGGTTTCTCCTCCCTTAGAGGATTTGTCCCCGTTCCTATCTGAGGAAGAGATGGATCGGAATATGATTATTCCCCGGATCAGGGACTAGATTTTTGTACAGGGAGGAAATAAAGTGAATGTTGTTGTAACAGGGGCTACCAGCTTCCTGGGAAGAGCTGTGGCGGACCGCCTTTTAAAACAGGGCAGCAGGGTATATGCGGTGGTTCGCCCCGGTTCGGAGAATTTAAGATATCTTCCGTCAAAACAAGACGGTCTGAACATAATAGAACGGGAACTTGGTGAGCTTGATACACTGGATCAGCTGATTGACGTACCCTGTCAGGCATTTTACCATTTTGGCTGGGACGGGTCCGGAAGCGAGAATCGGATGAAACGGGAAGTCCAGCAGAAGAATGTGGTGGACGCTTTAAAGGCATTAGAGGGAGCCAGACGTTTAGGCTGCAGCCGTTTTCTCTTTAGCGGTTCCCAGGCGGAATATGGAATTCACAAAGGCCCCCTTACGGAAGAAACTGACTGCAGTCCGGTTTCTGAATACGGAAAGGCAAAGCTGGATTTTTTAAAACTGGCAACAGAGAAGACGAACCAGTGGCAGCAGGAAGGGATATCTGCCATGGAATACATCCATGCGCGAATCTTCAGCGTATACGGACCGGGAGATCACCCCTGGTCTCTGGTGGAAAGCTGCCTAAGGACATTTGGAAGAGGAGAATACATTTCCCTTGGGGAATGTACTCAAATGTGGAATTTTTTATATCTGGAGGATTGTGTCCGGGCGCTGATACTTTTAATGGAACAGGAAAAAGAATCGGTTTCCGGAATTTATAATGTAGCAGCGCCGGAACGGGAAACAAAGCCCTTGCGGGAATATATACGGCAGATGTATGAAACCATGGGCTTTCATGGCAGCTACAGCTACGGAAGAAGACGTCCCAATGCAGAGGGACTTGCAAATCTGATACCCGACATAAGAAAGCTGGAGAAAAATACTGGATTTTCCCCTCTTGTAAGCTTTTCTGAGGGAGTTAAGAAGACCTGCAGCTATTAAAAAGGGATTGACATGGAGGAAAAATTGTGGTATGAGAGATAGGATTTGTATTGTATGTGGACAAGAGCTTGATGGGCAGCCTTTGATGACTCTGGATCACATGCCGGCATCCGCCCAGGATATCCCGGGTATGGAAGATCTGGCAGAAGACAGAGGAATCAGTTTAAATCTGCATCAGTGCAGCTGTTGCGGTCTGGTTCAGTTTGATTGTGAGCCTGTACCATATTATAAGGACGTTATCCGGTCAGGCGGATTCAGCACCACTATGGTGGAACTAAGAAAACGCCAGTACCGGCATTTTATTGATTTCTGCCACCTGGAAGGGAAAAAGCTGATTGAGGCCGGCTGCGGTCAGGGAGAATTTCTTTCTGTTCTTTCCCAGTTTCCCGTTACTGCATGCGGGATTGAGTACAGGGAGAGCCTGGTTTCACTTGGAAAAGAAAAAGGACTGAACGTCTGGAAGCAGTTTGCAGGGGAGGGTGAGATACTTACGTCTCCCGATGGAAGCATCAGTGGTCCTTATGATGGTTTTTTGTCCTTTAACTATCTGGAACATCAGCCGGATCCGGTGGGTATGCTTCGCTGTATTGCAGATAATTTAACAGATGATGGAGTGGGGCTGATTACCGTGCCCAGCCTTGAATATATTCTGGAATACGATGGCTACTACGAACTGATCCGGGACCATATCGCTTATTATACCTTTGACACCCTTCGCTTTGCAGCAGATCAGGCTGGTTTCGAAGTGCTTGAAGAGGAGATGGTAAACCGGGATACGCTGTCTGTGATTGTTAAAAAGAAAAAGACTGTAAAAGAGATCACGGGACGGAAAAGTCCCCAAAGACTGGATGTTTCCGGTTTGCTTAAAAGCAGGGTGATCATCGATGAGGAACTGAAACGTCTGGTTGATGAATTAGAGTCAGAAGGAAAAAGTCTTGGGATCTGGGGAGCCAGCCATCAGGGCTTTACCCTGGCGTCAACAACAGTAATCGGTAATTTCGCCAGATATATCATTGATTCAGCACCCTTTAAGCAGGGGCGGTTTGCACCTGCTTCCCATTTGCCTATTGTGTCACCGGATCATTTCCTTACAGATCCGGTAGATGCTATTTTAATCGTGGCACCAGGCTATACAGAAGAGATCGCTAAATCCATTGTGGAAAAATTTGGACGGAATGTGGAAATTTTAGCGTTGAAATCCAATCATTTGGAAAGGATATAAGAAAAAAGTATGAAAGCATTTGTTTTAGTTGAACCGGGAGTAGTGGGCTGGCATAATGCGCCGGAGCCCGAGCTTACGCCTTATGGGGCGATTCTTCGACCTGTGGCTGTGACACCCTGCTCCTCAGACGTTCATACGGTTTACGGCGGAGGTTCAAGAAAAGCTCCGAATCTTATTTTAGGCCATGAATGTGTGGCTGAGATTTTAGAAACCGGAGATCTGGTAAAAGATTTTAAGCCTGGAGAAGTTGTTGCAGTTCCTGCCATTACACCCGACTGGAGAGCCATGGGCATTCAGGAAGGGAATTATAAGCATGCATCTGCTCCGTTTTCCGGTCATCAGCTGGGTAGATCCATTCCTGGCGTATTTGCGGAACGTTTTCTCATCCCGGATGCGGATACCACACTGGCAAAGATTCCTGAGGGAGTTACTCTGGAACAGGCTCTGATGTGTGTGGACGTAGTGACCACCGGTTTTACCGGAGCGGAATATGCAGATATTCAGTTTGGCGATACGGTAGTGGTTATGGGAATTGGTCCCATCGGACTGATGGCCATTGAAGGTGCCAGACATTTAGGGGCAGCCCGGATCATTGCAGTGGGAACAAGACCGGTCTGCACCAGTCTTGCCATGGAATATGGTGCCACAGAGGTTTTAAGCTATAAAAACGGCAATATCGTTGATCAGGTGATGGAACGGACCGCTGGTCTGGGCGCCGATGGCGTTATCATCTGCGGAGGCGGTGATGAGGTATTTACCCAGGCGGTTGATATGGCCAGATATGGAATTGGAACTATTTCCAACGTGAATTATTACGGTGGTACTGGTAGCCTTGCTTTCCCTAAGTTTTCCGGGGGCAGAGGAATGGCTGGGAAAACCATTCATACAGAACTGGCAAAAGGCGGCAGAATCCGGATTGAACGCCTTTTAAAGATGATACAGTACGGCAGAATTAATCCCCAGAAGCTGGTGACCCATCACCTGCATGGACTGGATGAAGTGGAGACTGCGCTCCAGATGATGAAAGATAAACCTGCAGATTTAATAAAAGTGATGGTTAAGACAGATGGGAAGTGAACAGATGAAAACAATAAGCATTGTAGTTCCCTGTTATAATGAGGAAGAAAACGTAGAAGCCATGTATCAGGCCATATCAGGCGTTTTTAAGAGGGAATTAAACAAATACCGTTATGAACTGATTTTTATTGATAATGATTCCGCGGACAGAACCAGGGAGATCATACGTAATTTATGCTCAAAGGACCAGGGGGTAAAGGGAATCTTTAATGCGAAAAATTTTGGACAGTTCAACTCCCCATACTATGCCATGCTTCAGTCCGGCGGCGACTGTACGATTTTGATGGCGGCAGATTTTCAGGACCCGGTGGAGATGATCCCCAGATACGTAAAAGAATGGGAAGACGGCTATAAAATCGTAATCGGAATTAAAAAGTCCAGCAAAGAAAGTAAGATCATGTACTGGCTGAGAAGCTGTTACTATAAGATGATTAAAAAACTCTCCGATGTGGAGCAGATTGAACATTTTACCGGATTCGGGCTTTATGATAAGACATTTATCAAGGTTTTAAGGCAGCTTGATGATCCCACTCCATTCCTTCGGGGAATTGTGGCAGAGCTTGGTTTTAAAAGAAAAGAAATCCCTTATGAACAGCCCAAAAGAAGGGCTGGAAAAACCAGCAATAACTTTTTTAAACTCTATGACGCGGCGATGTTAAGTGTTACTTCTTACACAAAGGTGGGACTTCGTCTGGCAACGATTTTCGGAAGTATCTGCTCTTTTGCCAGTATGATGGTCGCCTTGGTTTATCTGATCATGAAGCTAATCTACTGGGACCGTTTCCCTGCCGGAATGGCACCTCTTCTGATTGGCATGTGCTTTTTAGGATCCGTTCAGATATTCTTTATTGGTCTTGTGGGTGAGTACATTCTTTCCATCAATGCCCGTATTATGAAACGTCCTCTTGTAATTGAAGAAGAGCGGATTAATTTTACCTGCAGTGCACAGGGAGATACTGATGAGGATCTGCTTCTTACGGCAGCCTCCATGGAGGATGGGAATCAGAGATGAAATATAAGATAGATGTTATGAGGATCCGGGACAATTCCATCGTATTAAACGGCTGGGTGATCGGAAGAACTCCGGAAGAAGAGGTACAGTTCCAGGTGCTTGATGAGCAGGATACCCCTGTGGAATTCAAATACGTACCGGTACGCAGAGACGATGTAAGCCAGATTTATTTTAAGAAGACGGTTGAGAAAGACCTTGGATTTGATATCCGGATTCCTTATGTCAGGGACAGCAAAAAAGACCGCTCTCTGGTGATTAAATGTGAAAACAAATCAGTGGCTGTAAAGCTGAATGCAGATATTATTGAAAAGCAAAACAGTTCCTCTCATAAAAAGTCAGCAAAATTAAAGAGCATGATGAATAAGCAGACCCTGCAGTCTGCCATGGATTTTCTTATGGAAAACGGACTCAAAGCTTTCGTGATCAAATCCAGACATAAACTTCAGGGCATTGACAGCGATTACGATTATCCGGAATGGGTATCACTTACAAAAACGACGGAGGAAGAGCTGGCACAGCAAAGAGAGATTGTATTTGACTATATGCCAAAACTTTCCATTGTCATACCCGCTTACAAAACACCGGAACGTTTTCTTTCAGCAATGCTTGATTCCCTTCTTGCCCAGACCTATACAAACTGGGAGGTCTGTGTAGCTGACGGAAGTCCAAAGGGAGAAGGTGTGGAGCGGGTATTAAAGCGCTACGCCATGAAGGATGAAAGGTTCCGTTATGTGATACTGGGAGAAAACAAGGGTATTTCCGGCAATACCAATGCTGCCATTGAGATGGCTACCGGTGACTTCATTGTTCTCGCAGATCATGACGATACTCTGGCACCTGATGCACTGTTTGAATGTGTAAAGGCCATTAATAAAGATCCTGAAATTGATGTGGTTTATACCGATGAAGATAAGCTTGATATCGACGGAGGGGAATTGTTTGAGCCCCATTTCAAACCTGACTTCAATCCGGATTTATTAACCAGTGTCAACTATATCTGCCATTTGTTTGTTGTTAACCATGAACTGCTTCTGGAAGTAGGATTATTTAAAGAAGAGTTTGACGGAGCCCAGGACTATGATTTCATTTTACGGTGTACAGAGAAGGCAAGGAAAATCTGCCATATTCCAAAGGCACTTTACCACTGGCGATGCCATCAGGATTCAACAGCAAGTAATCCGGAAAGCAAGCTCTACGCCTTTGAGGCTGGTGCCAGAGCTGTGAAAGCCCATTATGACCGGCTGGGAATCCCTGTGAAGTCTGTTGAAAAGGGGATAGACTACGGCATCTACCACACTACGTTTGAAATAACCGGCGATCCTCTGGTATCGGTGATTATTCCAAACAAGGACCACAGTGCAGACCTGGATTTATGCATGCGTTCCCTGATTGAAAAATCAACTTATAAAAATCTGGAATTCATTGTAGTGGAAAATAACAGCGCGGATCCGGCAACATTTGCCTACTATGAGAAGATTCAGAAAGAATTTGAATTTGTTCATGTTGTAACATGGGAAAGAGAATTTAATTATTCTGCCATTAATAATTTTGGTGTTACGTTTGCAAAGGGAGAGTACCTTTTGTTCTTAAATAACGATACGGAACTGATCAATCCTGAGAGTATTGAAGAGATGTTAGGATACTGCCAGAGAGAGGATGTAGGAATTACGGGAGTGAGGCTTCTGTATTCCGATGATACCATTCAGCATGCCGGAGTGGTAGTTGGTTTCGGCGGAATCGCAGGCCATACCTTTATTGGTCTTCATAAGGCGGAGAGCAGCTATTTCAATCAGGCCATGTGCGCAAGAAATTACAGTGCGGTTACTGCTGCCTGTATGATGAGCAAGCGGTCCCTGTTTGATCAGGTGGGAGGATTTTCCGAAGATCTGGCGGTTGCATTTAATGACATTGATTACTGTATGAAGATTCGTTCCTTAAATAAACTGGTTGTTTATGCACCCTATGCCCTGTTCTACCATTACGAGTCAAAGTCCAGAGGACTGGAGGACACACCAGAAAAGGTGGAGCGCTTCAACCGGGAGATTAAGAAATTTTCAGATAAATGGCCGGATATTTTACGGGACGGTGATCCTTACTATAACCCCAATTTAACTCTTCGCAAATCCAATTTTGCACTGAGGGATTTAAAGAAAGAAAAAATAGGGGAACCCTATCAGTTAGAGGTTTAAGATGCAAAAGAAAGTTACTATCATTATTCCCAATTATAACGGATTAAAATTTATGGAACCCTGTTTTAAGGCCTTAAGAGCTCAAAGTGATCAGAACTTTGAGCTTCTTGTGGTGGATAACGGCTCCACTGACGGCAGCGTAAAGTGGCTGGAAGATCATCAGATTCCGTCCATATTTTTGGAAGAAAACACAGGATTTTCCGGTGCAGTAAATATCGGAATCAGGGAATCCGTGACCCCCTATGTCATACTACTAAACAATGATACAGAACCTCAGCCGGATTACGTAAAAGAGATGGTAAAAGCCATCGAGCGTTCCCCTAAGATATTCTCCGTCAGCAGTAAGATGATTCAGCTTTACCATAAAGATCTGATGGATGATGCCGGAGATATGTACAGCGTATTAGGCTGGGCTTATCAACGGGGGGTGGGACAAAAAAGCAGCGGGTATAATAAAGCCTGCCGTGTATTTTCTGCCTGTGCCGGTGCAGCCATCTACCGGAGAGAAGTTTTTGACAAGATCGGAGGCTTTGATGAGGACCATTTCGCATATCTGGAGGATATCGATGTGGGATATCGGGCAAAGATCTGCGGCTATGAAAACTGGTATTGTCCCAAAGCTGTGGTATACCATGTGGGGAGCGGAACCAGCGGTTCCAAATACAATTCCTTTAAAGTAAAGCTGGCTGCAAGAAACAATCTTTATCTGAACTATAAAAATATGCCTCTGCTCCAGTTAATCCTGAACTTTCTTCCCATTCTGGCCGGAATGGCAGTTAAATATATGTTTTTCCGCAAGATTGGCTTCGCTTCTGATTATAGAGAAGGAGTGAAGGAAGGGCTGAAAACTTTGAAAAAAACAAAGAAAGTCAGGTTTCAAATGTCCCGCCTTGGTAATTATATAAGAATTGAGGGAGAGCTGATTTTGGGCACATTTCTCTATGTTTGGGAATTTATGAAAAGGAAACTAAAAATTGACAGGTCAATTTAAGAATATTTTAATGGCATCATATTGACATATCATGTATAATAAACGGGAAATTATCATGGAAGAGTATGGAGTCATGCAAGTAGGAAGGTTTTGCTGCTATGATTAAAGATAATCAAAAAAAATTTAATGGGTTTCATGTAGTACTAGATGGACTGGTCATAATTCTGTCTTATGTGATTGCCTGGCTGCTTCTTTTACTGGGTAACTGGCTATTCAGCCCCTATAAGCAGGTTCTGCCACCTCAGTACTATTTTGCGGCGCTTCTCCTGATTTTGCCGACTTATCTGCTCCTCTACGGCATTTTCCAGCTGTATGCACCGAAGCGGGTTCAGGAAAGGCGATACGAGTTTACCAATATCTTAAAAGCCAACGTGCTGGGGCTTCTGCTTTTTACCCTCAGTCTGTTCCTGGTTAAGAAAAACCCGTATTTCAGTGAGTTTTCTACCAGAATGGTATTCTATTTCTTTGCTGCCAATGTCATATTGGAGACAGCCGAGCGAAATTTAATCCGTATGGCCCTTCATTCCATGCGTACCAAAGGATACAATCAGAAGCATATTCTTCTGATTGGGTACAGCCGCGCAGCGGAAGGTTTTATTGAACGGGTGCGTATGAATCCTGAATGGGGCTATCAGATCAAAGGAATTCTTGACAATAAGAAAGAATGGGGTTATGAGTTTAAAGGAATCCATGTCATAGGAAAGGTAAGTGACTTAGATGAGATACTTGCCCTCAATTCCCTTGATGAAATAGCGATCACCCTAAGCATCAGCGAATATGCGGATTTAGAACGGATTGTGGCTTCCTGTGAGAAATCGGGAGTTCACACCAAATTTATACCTGATTATAATAATATGATTCCCACAAGGCCTTACATCGAAGACCTTCAGGGGCTTCCTGTGGTCAATATCCGGCGTGTGCCGCTGACTGACCCGGTAAACGCCATGTTAAAGCGTGCGGTAGACATATTCGGGGCAGCCTTTGCTCTTTTGGTGTTTTCGCCGATTATGCTTCTTACTGCCATATTAATCAAGCTTACTGCACCCGGTCCTCTTATCTACAAGCAGGAGAGAGTCGGGCTTCACAACCGGTCATTTCATATGTTCAAATTCCGGTCCATGGTGGTACAGGCTCCTTCAGAAGAAAAGATGAAGTGGACAACAAAACACGATTCCAGAGTTACCCCGGTGGGGCGTTTTATCAGAAAGACCAGTATCGATGAGATGCCGCAGTTTCTTAATGTGTTAAGGGGAGATATGAGTCTGGTGGGTCCAAGACCCGAACGTCCTCTTTTTGTAGAAAAATTTAAAGAGGAAATCCCAAGGTACATGATTAAGCATCAGGTACGCCCCGGAATCACAGGCTGGGCTCAGGTAAACGGGCTTCGGGGAGACACTTCCATTACAAAACGGATTGAACATGATCTTTATTATATTGAAAACTGGACACTGGGATTTGATATTAAGATCCTGTTCCTAACTATGTTCAAAGGCTTTATTAATAAAAATGCGTACTGATATCGGATACGACACAATTAGGATGAGGATAAGTAAATGAGAAATGATTTTGATGATGAATTAAACCGTGAAAGCACAAGAAAAGAAAGACGCGGTTCTGATTCGAAGCCAGATTCTGCCAGCAGCAGCGGGCAGCCTATGTTTAAGGGACAATCATCAGCAGGCAGACAGCCGGCATCGGCAGGCACAACACGCAGACAGCCGGAAGATGCTGCCAGACCCCAAAGGACTGGTGCAAGGCAACCGGAAGAGAACCGGGCCAGAACGGCTATGGAACAGGAAAACCGCAGAAGCCGGGCCGCGAAAGAGGAAGGAAGAACTCCCGCGAGAGATCAGATCGTGATCGGAGACGGTGCTTCCAGACAACAGCCAAGAATTTCTCCTCAGGAGAAGGCCGCTGCAGCCAGCCGGTTAGCTGCTCATACAGAAAAGAAGAGACGGATCCGTAAATTCATAATCCTTGCAGTTGCAGAAATATTTACTCTCGCACTTATTTTCTCCTATGCATATGTGGCGAGACTCATGGGTTCTATTCAGAAACCCGATAATTTTAACGCAAATCAGGTACGTAACGAAGTGATGACTGCAGACCAGAAGAAGCATATGACCGGATATCGTACGATCGCAGTATTTGGTGTTGACAGCCGTGATGGCAATGTAAGTAAAGGAACCAATGCTGATGTTATTATGCTTTGTAATATAAACAGAGGTACTGGAGAAATAAAAATTGTATCCATTTTCCGTGATACATATTTAAACATCAATGAAGGAAATACTTATAATAAAATTAATGCAGCCTATGCAAACGGCGGCGCTGCCCAGGCACTTGCAGCGATTAACAGAAACCTGGATTTAGATGTCACAGAGTATGTGACCTTCAACTGGAAGTCTGTGGCAGATGGAATTAACATGTTAGACGGCGTGGATATCGATATCAGCAAGGCGGAATTCCGTTATATCAACTCCTTTATTACAGAGACTGTTGAGAAAACCGGAGTCCCATCCGTTCATTTAAAATCAGCTGGTCTCAACCATTTAGATGGTGTTCAGGCTGTGGCCTACGCCAGACTCAGAAAGATGGATACAGACTTTGCAAGAACAGAGCGTCAGCGCCTTGTAATTCAGAAATCCTTTGAAAAGGCAAAGAAAGCGGATCTGGGTCTGCTTAACAGAATTCTTCTTATGGAAGTTGACCAGATCGGCTCTAATTTAACTTTCAGCGATTTTACTGAACTGTTATTGGATATTGGTAAATATCACATTGGTGAAACAGGCGGCTTCCCATATTCCCGCGGCGATATGACCATAGGTAAAAAAGGTGACTGTGTAATTCCACAGACATTGGAAACAAACGTGGCACAGCTGCATAAATTCCTTTTTGACAAGGACAGCTATGAACCTTCCGATATGGTGAAAAAGATCAGTGCCAAGATTGCGGCTGATTCCGGCATGTATAAGCAGGGAACAAGCGTTGATCATGTGCCCACTGATAAGGGGTATGATGGCGAAGACAAAACCAAACCGGCGGTAAAGGAGACGAAGAGTACAGAGGCAGAAGAGACCAGCAAAGAGGAAACTGTGGATGCCACTGACGAATTCGGAAACCCTGTAAAGACTACTGAAAGCTCTGAAAATGTCACAGGTCCCACAAAAGAATCCAAGCCTTCTGAAACCACCAAAGGCACTGGAAAACCGGGAGAAACAAAACCAACCACCTCAGGAACCACTGAGACAACTACTGCATCGGCTGGACCTGGAACCAGCGAGACAACCAAGGCAGCTTTCCCGGAGGAAACAAAGACGACAGGTCCTGGTGAAACTCCCACGAAACAGCAGACCGATACGGCTCCCACCACAGCAGCAACAGCTCCAGGGGGCAATACAGATACAGTTGTAGTTCCTGCACCTCCTGTCAATTAAATTTAAAATAA
>SVDS01000234.1 GCA_015057715.1 Paenibacillaceae bacterium | reverse complement strand
CAGGAAAAGGGAACGTTGTTTCTGGCCCACCCCAATCATGATTTTGATTTAATGACCTATATTAATTACGAGTATTAAGGAGAGCAGGATGAATCAGGATAAGATCGATCGGATTAACACACTTTATCATAAATCAAAAGCAACCGGACTGTCAGAAGAAGAAAAGGCAGAACAGGCAGCTTTAAGAAGAGAATATATAGAAGCCATTCGAGGCAGCTTAAGAGGAAATTTAAACAATATCTCCATTCAGGAAACAGACGGCACCGTCACAGATCTGGGTAAAAAATATGGTAATGTCGGAGAAGAATGAGATTCGTAAATGGGTAAAGGAACATCGCAGTGGTCTTAGCGTGTCACAGGAAGCCAGGTGGGATGATGAGATCTGTCTGAGACTTCTGGAACTGGAGGAGATTAACAAAGCTTTCTGCATTTACTGCTATGCTTCCATGCGTCATGAAGCCGGTACCTGGAAATTCATGGAGCATTTATTAAAACAGGGTAAATGCGTGGCGGTTCCCAAAGTATCAGGAAAAAATCTGGATTTTTATATTATTACAGGAAAATCAGACCTGGAAGAAGGCACCATGGGGATTATGGAGCCCAAGGCTACCTGCTTAAAAATCAATGATACCCAGGCGCCCATGGTAGTACCGGGAATTGCTTTTGATAAAAATAAAAACCGGCTGGGATACGGAGGCGGATATTATGACCGGTTCTTTGAAAAGGAACCGGATCATAAGAGAATCGCCATCGCTTATGATTTTCAGATATTTGACAGGATCCCTGCAGATCCTCACGATAAAACAGTAGATATGATTATTATTCCTTAAAAGAAAGGCAGGTTCTTTATGACGATAACTGAGATTGGCAGACAGGCGAAAGAAGTGACAGGTATCATTGGAATCATTGGCTCTGCTAAAAAAGAGGAAGGACTGAAATCGGCGGCAGCCGCTTTGCTGGAAGGAGAGGCAGAGATTCTGTCTGCCAATCAGGATGATGTGATCAAGGCAACGGCAGCAGGAATGAGTCAGGGTCTCATAGACCGTCTGGAACTGACCCCTAAGCGGATCGAAGATATGGCGGAGGGACTTTTGGCAGTAGCCGCTTTAGAGGATCCGGTGGGGGAAGTTATTTCCATGAAGATGCGCCCCAACGGTCTTACCATAGGCCAGAAAAGAGTTCCACTTGGTGTTGTTGGAATTATTTATGAGGCAAGACCCAATGTGACAGCCGATGCCTTCGGGCTTTGTTTCAAATCTGGCAATGCAGTGATTTTAAAAGGCGGAAGTGATGCGCTGGAGTCCAATAAAGCCATTGTAAAATGGTTAAGAACCGGGTTATCCCGTGCAGGGCTGCCAGAGAATATTCTTCAGCTCATAACAGATACGGACAGAGAGAAGACAAAAGAATTCATGCGTCTTCGAGAATATGTAGATGTGCTGATTCCAAGAGGCGGAGCAGGGCTTATAAGGAGCGTTGTGGATAACAGCACCATACCTGTGATTGAGACCGGTACGGGTAACTGTCATATCTTTGTAGATGAATCCGCAGACTTTGACATGGCACTGGATATTATCTTCAATGCCAAGACTCAGAGAATCGGGGTTTGCAATGCCTGCGAGTCCCTTTTGGTGCACCGGGCGGTTGCAGCGCAGTTTCTGCCTCTTTTAAACCAGCGCCTTTTAACGAAATCAGTGGAAGTCAGGGCAGATCAGGAAGCTTGTAAGATTGTGAAGGACTTTGTTCCTGCAAAGGAAGAAGACTGGGGTACGGAATATTTGGATTATATTGTTTCCTTAAAGCTTGTTGATTCTGTGGAGGAAGCCATTTCTCATATTAATCGTTATAATACCAAGCACTCAGAAGCGATTATTACAAATGATTATAATAATGCCCAGAAGTTTTTAAATGAAATTGATGCAGCCGCTGTTTATGTGAATGCTTCGACACGGTTTACTGATGGATATGAGTTTGGATTTGGGGCTGAGATTGGAATCAGCACTCAGAAACTTCATGCCAGAGGTCCTATGGGGTTGAAAGAACTGACTACCACCAAATATATTATATATGGAAATGGACAGATTCGTCCATAATTCTTCTATGTCAGAAATGACGGTTACGGTTTATTCTGATATATGCCAACAAATTGATATTTTGAAATTAATATTAGCAATATTTTAGCATCTATGTTTTACAGCATATGGTAAAATTATAGCTATAATCAATCGTTGGACATAAAGGAGAATAATATGGATTTTTCACTGATAATTGGTATTATAATTGGAGCGGCAGCACTTTTAACAGGCTATTCGCTGGAGCATGGAGTTATTTCGTCCCTATTTTTATTAAGCCCTTTTATTATTGTTTGCGGCGGGACAGTAGGAGCTGTTGTTGCCTCTTTTTCACTTAATGATATAGCGATGGCGATGAAGGCTATGTTTAAAAGTTTTAAACACCCCCATTCTGCCAGTATCGAAAAAATGATTAGTAAGATTTCCATGATAGCAAACCGTTACAGAGCAGATGGAGTAACCTGTTTAGAGGATATAAGCCGTGATCCTGAATTGAATCAGGAAGAATACTTACTGCTGAAGGAAGGACTGGTACTGATTCAGGAATTAAAATCTCCTGAATCGATTCAGTACACGCTGGAGTCGGATATCAGGGCATATGTTCAGCAAAAGAGCATTGAAGTCAGTGTATTTGAGGCGGCCGCAGGATATTCTCCCACTATGGGCGTAATCGGAACGGTTATGGGACTGATTATGGTTTTAGCCTCTGGCTTTGATGATCCATCGAAGCTTGCCGGATCCATCGGTACTGCATTTATCGCTACTTTGTATGGTGTATTTCTCGCAAATATTGTATATCTTCCCATTGCAACCAAATTAAAGACACAGTTGAAACGAAAGCATATCCAGAAGGAAATGATTGTTGACGGTGTATGTATGATTGCCAACGGAAACACCTCCAGAAACATTGAAAACGAACTTGCACTCTATTTTCAGGCCTTTTCTGATGGCGGAAAACGCTATAAGCAGGGAATTGATAATTAGGACAGGGGAGGTATCAAGATGCGAAAAAGAATGATGGACACAGATGATGGAGAGAAAGACAACTCTGACCGCTGGCTTCTTACATATTCTGATATGATTACTCTGCTTCTGGCTCTGTTTATTATTATGTATGGAATGAGTTCGGTTGACACTGTTAAGGTAAAACAGATGTCACAGGGGCTGGAGCAGGTATTAAACCATACCTCACAGACTTCAGACGGAAGCTCAGGCGGAACAGTAACGGGAATGCAGCCGGCAGATAATCTTGAGAAAGTATATAAAGCACTGCAGAATTATATATCTGACAATAACCTGGGACAGATGATAGATTTAAGTTCCACTGGCTCCTCAGTTACCATCCATTTAAAGGATGCCATGCTGTTCAGTCCCAATACGGCAGTTCTTCTGCCGGAAAGCAAACCGGTTATTCAGGAAATAAGCAGCAGTCTGCAGTCAATTTATACCGACATCAACCATATTACAATTACAGGAAATACGGCTGACTTAGGCAACCGTGATCAGGCTAATGAAGCGGACTCCTGGCAGTTATCGGTAGACCGTGCAGTTTCAGTTTTAAATCAGATGACAGCCATGGGACTGGAAGCTGACAAAATGTCCATTGAGGGAAATTCTCATTATAATCCGATTGCGTCAAATGACACGGAAAGCGGCAGGGCTCAAAACCGAAGAGTAGAAATTACTATTACGGGAAGGGCGAATTGACGTGATAAAACAGAGTATTATTGTTTGACAATTTAATTATTGTATGATAAACTACCGTCATAAGAAATGGAAGGGGTGAAAGGATGAAGAAATAATTCTTGTAAAGTAACTGCATAATGAATGGGATATTTTTATATCTTTTTTTATTGTGCCTGTTTATGCAAGAATATTACTTCATTCTCTAGCCTTTTTTGTGTCCCGAAATAGACACCATCTGCAAGGAGAACGGCCATGCCTGTTCTTTTTGACCGATCCGGCTGTGAGAAATATGATTCTTGCAGCTGTTTTTTATGCAGAAATTTATTTTCTGCAATATTTGGAGGGATGTCTATGTCATTAATTCAGGTAACAGATCTTTCATTTACGTACGAAGGAAGTAGTGATCCAGTATTTGAACACGCAACGTTTCAGCTGGATACAGACTGGAAGCTTGGTTTTACAGGAAGAAACGGGCGGGGGAAGACTACATTTTTAAATCTTCTTATGAACCGGATGGAATATACAGGAAGTATTGTATCAAATGTTACATTTGATTATTTTCCCTATGAAGTGGAGGACAAGGAAGCACAGACCCTTGATATCATCAATTCCATTCTGGACGACTGCCCATACTGGGAAATAAAAAGAGAGCTGACAAAGCTTAAGGTTTCAGAAGATGTGCTTTACCGCCCCTATAATACTCTGTCAAATGGAGAACGGACAAAGGTTTTACTGGCAGCGTTGTTTTTACGGGAGGGCAATTTCCTTCTTATTGATGAACCAACCAATCATTTGGACAGGGAAGGAAGGGAATTGGTCAGTCAGTATTTAAACGGCAAAAAAGGATTTATTCTTGTATCCCATGACCGTAAGTTTTTAGATGATTCGGTAGACCATATCTTATCCATTAACCGTGCTGATATTGAGATTCAAAAAGGCAATTTCTCTGTGTGGTACGAAAACCGCCAGAGAAAAGATCAATATGAACAGTCAGAAAATGAGCGTTTAAAAAAGGATATCCGGCATCTGGAGGCAGCAGCCAGACAATCAGGAGAATGGGCGGATAAAGTAGAATCCACAAAAATAGGAAAAAAATCAATGGTTCATGAAAAATCCATTGATACAAGAGCCTATGTGGGAGAAAAGTCAAGGCGCATGCAGATGCGCAGAAAAAATCTGGAGCGCAGACA
>SVDS01000233.1 GCA_015057715.1 Paenibacillaceae bacterium | reverse complement strand
CTTCTAACAGTTCCTTATTCATTTTTTTATCCTCCTAATATCTCTTACTGTTTAGAAATCAAATGCCAGCCGGATCAATGCGATCTCTGGCCGGTTGAGCGTAAGCTCTGCTCCATCTTCCTGGGCAATGGTTACAGTGTCCTTGTCAAAGGATATCAGCGTACCAGTGAAGTCCTTTTGTTTGTTCAATGGCTTATACAGCTTAATATCCACATCTTCTCCGATGCTTCTGTTAAAATCCTTATCTTTCTTTAAGGGTCTGCCAAGTCCTGGGGAACTGACCTCCAGAATGTAGCTGTCTGCAATAAAATCCTTTTCATCCAGCCAGTCTCCCAGCCTTCTGCTTATAATTTCACAGTCATCAACTGTAATTCCGCCTTCTTTATCAATATAAGCCCGTAAATACCAGTTTCCCGCTTCTTTTATATATTCCACATCAACCAGTTCGAAATTGTTTTCTTTCATAAGGGGCATTAAAAAGCTTTCTGTCTTTGCCTCATACTCTTCTCTTTTAGCCATTTTCTTCCCACCTTTCCAAACAAAATGGAAAGAGTGGACTTCCGCCCACTCTCTATCAGTCAAACATGCTTGTTATCTTGAATAGTATAACACCCTTTTCCTTGCATTGCAAGGCTTTTTCTTGTTTTTTCTGATATTTCAGTCTATTATTTGAATTTCTTAAATTGTTCCGATTACGAGAGAGGACAAAGTTTTCTTCACAATCCCTTTATTTGTACATATTATAACACTATATCAGAGTTAGTTCTGTCAAATAAGGAGGACCCATGAAACCAAAACTGGAAGTTTCCGGGCTCAGTTACTCCTATCATTCCCTTGAGGGTGAGACACTGGCCCTTTCCAATATATCTTTTACTGCTGACAACGGGGAATTCCTTGCTGTAGTCGGTCCTTCCGGCTGCGGGAAATCGACCCTGTTATCACTTTTATGCGGACTGCTGATTCCCGATGAGGGCGAAATTTTAATCGACGGCGTACCAAAGTCTGAATCAGGTGTTAATATAGGCTACATGCTGCAGCGTGACCATCTCTTTGAATGGCGCACCATAATGGGAAATGCTGAGCTTGGACTGGAAATTCAGAAGAAACGAAACAGCAGTTCCAGAGAGAAGCTTCATAACATGCTTCATACTTACGGTCTTGGCAGTTTTGAAAATGCAAGACCGTCCGAACTGTCCGGCGGTATGCGCCAGCGTGCTGCTCTGGTCCGCACCCTGGCACTGGAGCCGGACCTTCTATTATTAGATGAACCATTCTCCGCTTTAGACTATCAGACCAGACTTTCTGTCTGTGATGATATCAGTACGATCATAAAAAGTACTCATAAAACTGCCATCCTGATTACTCATGACCTTTCTGAAGCCATCAGTGTGGCTGACCGGGTAATCGTCCTGACAAAAAGACCTGGCAGAATCAAGGCTATTGTTCCCATCTCCTTCGGCAGTGAGAACATCCGACCTCTGGACCGCAGAAATATGCCGGAGTTTTCTGTTTATTTTAATCAGGTATGGAAGGAGCTGCAAAACCATGATTGAAACACACCCTACGTTAGCTCAGCAGGCATTTATTGAAAAAGAGAAACTGCACCGCAGAAACGTAAGAGTATGGCGCTTCATGCTGCTGGTTCTTCTGCTCTCTGTCTGGGAGTTATGTGCCAGACTGGGCATCATCAATGACTTTATCTTCAGTTCCCCTTCCAGAGTTACCATCTGCTTTCTTGAAATGGTAAAGGATAAAAGTATCTTCATGCACATCGGAGTCACCGTCATGGAAACACTGGTCAGCTTTGTACTGGTGGTTGTGTGCGGCTTCCTGATTGCCGTTCTCCTCTGGTCCAGCCGCAGCATATCGGAAGTTCTGGAACCGTACCTGGTGATGTTAAACAGTCTTCCAAAATCAGCCCTTGCCCCTATCCTGATCGTATGGCTGGGCAATAATATCAAGACGATTATTGTTGCTTCCATCTCTGTGGCTGTATTTGGGTGTATCATGACACTCCATACTGGATTCTCACAGACAGATCCGGATAAGATAAAGCTGATTTATTCTCTGGGGGGGAATAAAAAGGATGTGCTGTTAAAGGTGCTGCTTCCGGGATCGGTGCCCCTTATTATTAGTAATATGAAGGTAAATATCGGGCTTTGCCTGGTTGGGGTCATTATCGGTGAGTTCCTGGCGGCGAATAAGGGGCTGGGATATTTAATTATTTATGGCAGCCAGGTGTTTAAGATGGATCTGGTTGTGATGAGTATTGTAATTCTTTGTATTGTTTCTGCAATTTTGTATCAGGGGATATCTTTGTTGGAGAAGAAGATTAAGTTTTGATTGTAAATTTATGAATAAGGAGTTTTTACCAATTGGGGATTTTTATTTGGTAAAAGCTCCTTAAATTATTGACTAAGGCTCAGTGACTTAAAATAGGAAATATAATTTTATATTTATTCTTTTTCCTGTGTATGCCCCTTTGCTTTAATCCCCTTACTTTAATAAATTCTGCCTGATTAAAGGAGCGCCCACAGTATATGAACCACATACTGTAAACGCTCCTTCTATCTATCCAGCTATTTTGCTGTTCTTCTGCATATATCATATCTATTATACCTGATATCCATTACCTCTTAACAACACTTCCATCTGGATAACGGGCAAATCTTCCCATCTCCCTATCATGAACCGGCTCATCATCATGCCATGGCCAGCCTCCGAACTGTGTTCTCTGATAATCCTCATATGCCTTTCGTATTTCCTGCTCAGAATTCATAACAAAGGGTCCAAATTGAGCGACTGGTTCATTAATGGGTTCCCCTTCCAGGAGTAAAAGGTAACTGGTAGTATCTCCATTCACCACCGTAATCTGATCTTCTCCTGAAAGTTTGATGCGGGTGGAAGGATCAATATCCCTGCCATCAATGGTGATGGAACTGCTTCCCTTATAAAAATACAGGTTACGGTTTAAGGTCTTAGAACCTGCAGCGATTTGAAACTCTGCCTCAGGCTCCAGTATGACAAGCTGGATCCCCACATGATTTTCTTCCCTTGCTGCCCATGAATTTTTCGTTGGCTCCAGGCTCTTTTTGTCTTCATATTTTCCGGCGATTAATCGGATTGTCGCTATCTTTCCCTTTTCATTGGTATGCTTAATTACTGGAATCTCTTCTGCCCAGAGCATCTTATAATCCGGGTCTGCGAATTTACTCTTTGCCGGTAAATTCAGCCAGATCTGAAATAGCTCCAGGGGATTTTCCTGATCCTGATGAATCAGCGGGAACATCTCCACATGCTGGCATCCTGCTCCGGTAGTCAGCCACTGGACATCTCCATTTCCATAACGTCCTTCTGCTCCCTTGGAATCAAAGTGGTCAACAATTCCTTCCAGTACAACGGTAACAGTCTCAAAACCACGGTGAGGGTGAACCGGAAATCCCGGAACCTTTTCTCCGTGATACATACTAAAGCCGTCTTTTCCGGAAAAATCATTCCCCATATTTCTTCCTGCTAAAGAAACCGCAGGTCCCTGCACTTCATTCCCTGCCGGGAACTGATCCTTGTGATGCATACATGCCAGAAACGGACTGTCCATTCCCCATTGAAATCCTATTTTTTCAATTGCCTTTATTTTTTTGCTCATTTGTTTCACTCCTTGTGTTTATTTTTTTTAACAGATGCACTAACATTTCCTTTTCCTCTTCATTCAGTCCGGTAAAACTCTCTGCTAAATCTTCCACATGCCTGGGGAAGATCTCTTCAATTTTTTCTCTTCCCTTTTGCGTGATTGCAATAATACAGGACCTTTTATCATTTGGATTGGGATGTCTTTCTATCATGGCATCTTTTTCCAGATTGTTAATTACCACCGTCATATTTCCGGAGGTAGAAAGTATACTGTCGATAATCTCGTTAATTGTTAAATCGCCTTTGTGGTACAATGCCTCAAGAACTGCAAACTGCGCTGATGTAAGACCGCCCTGGCTAAAAATGGCACCTGCTCTTCTGTGAAGTGCCTGGGTTGTTCTGCTAAGTCCAATAAATGCTTTTAAATTGGTATCGTTTTCTTTTCCATAAGATATAGTGTTCTTTTTCATGATTTTAATATATCACTAATTAGTGATATTGTCAAGTTTGATTTTAAAATACAAATACGCATATCTTGGATCGTCAATAGGACTTTAACTTTTAATGGAGATATAAATCGATTTGATATTGCATTTATAAGATTTACTGATGAAAAGATTTTAATCTAGAGATTTGATTCTGTTTATAATAGACTGCCAATGCATCCTGTCTTTCAAAATCCGTATTACTATAACTTTGTCTTCTTTTACTACAAAAAATATAAGATATGTACTATGCGGCTTATAATATACTTCAAGCCCTTGAATCAACAGTCCTGTTTTAGCATAGGCCTTTGAAAAAGGGCTCAATTTCGATATTGCATATTTGATATTTTTTGAAAATACCTCTGCTGTTTCCCGATATCTAAAAGTGTTCAAAATATACCGTTTAATCTGTACAATATCATTTCTTGCATCAGATGTCAGGAATACTTTATAATTTATTGAATTTTCCATACGTTCTCCTAAATGGCGTCAATTTCTTTCCATGCTTCTTCAATCGTAAACATGGAACCACGCTCCATACTTTCAACTCCTTTTTCCAGTTCTGACCTTAATGCCTGTATTGCTTCAGCCTCCGTGTAATTTGTCTTTACGGATACTTGTACCAGATTAGATTTTGCCATTATTTTTCCTCCTATCACGTTTTATTATAATCTTATTATACTTTGAGTCGGTATTAAATACAAGACTTGTATTATATGTTGTAACAGGGACTATCTTTATTAGAAAAAAAGTATTAGTTTTCGTTTGACTTTCTAATCCCCCAAGAGTATATTTTAATTTTGTACGGTACTGACCGAAAACTCTACCGCAAATCTACTAAATCAGGTGAACC
>SVDS01000232.1 GCA_015057715.1 Paenibacillaceae bacterium | reverse complement strand
TTTAAAAATCTTGGACAACAGGTGACCGATACTGCAAATGCGGGAGCCCGGTATATTCATCTCGATGTAATGGATGGAGCGTTTGTACCCAGCATTTCATTTGGAATGCCGGTGATTGCCAGCCTTAGAAGCTGCACAGACCGTATATTTGATGTTCATATGATGGTGGAGGAGCCGGGGCGATATATTTCAGATATCAAAGCGGCCGGTGCAGATTTAATCTGCGTTCACGCGGAGGCATGCAGGCATTTAGACAGAACGGTTAACCAGATTAAGGAAGCCGGACTAAAAGCCGGGGTTGCGTTAAATCCTGCCACCCCACTGTCTGTCCTTGACTGTATTTTACCAGAACTTGATATGGTGCTGATTATGACTGTGAATCCAGGATTCGGCGGACAGAAATTTATACCATACACATTGGAGAAGGTAAGGAATCTGCGCTCTATGATAAAACAGCGTGGACTGGATATTGATATTGAAGTTGATGGTGGTGTTACCTGCGATAATGTGAGAGATCTCATTGAAGCAGGTGCCAATGTTTTTGTAGCAGGATCTGCTGTATTTAAAGGTGACGCAGCAGTCAATACCAGAAAATTTTTGGATATTTTTGAGGAATTTGAAAGGTGAAAGAGCGTACTGGATTAATCGTTACGGGAGGAACCATAGATTTTGATTTTGCCAGGACTTTTCTGGCAGATCATATCTTTGATAAGATCATTGCAGTTGATGGAGGTCTTACAGCCTTGTCACAGCTTAATTTAAAGCCGGATGCAGTGGTGGGTGATTTTGATACCGTGGAGGAATCGGTTCTTTCCCAATACCGGAGCTTTTCAGGTGATATCACATGGGATATACACAAGCCGGAAAAGGATGAGACAGATACAGAACTGGCCATTTCTACTGCTATGAATTTAGGGTGCAGGAAGCTTGTGCTTCTGGGAGCAACCGGAGGCAGGCTTGATCATTTTATGGGCAATCTTCATCTGCTTTATTTCTGCTTAAAGCAGGGAGTAGATGCTTCCATAGTAGATCCTAAAAACTGGATTACAGTTTTAGACAAAGGAAGAGTATTTGAAGCGGAAAAAATGTGGGGGACTTATATCTCATTTCTTCCGCTGAGTATGGAAGTAAAAGGAATTACTCTTACTGGATTTAAATACCCTCTTACGAAAAAAGATATTTCTATAGGGACAAGCCTTTGTATCAGCAATGAACTGACAGGTGAGTGCGGTTCCATTGAATTTGATTCCGGTGTACTGATCTGTGTGGAATCCCACGATTAGACTGGTATGGCTTAATAAGTCAAAACTGGATATTTATATCATTCCACTTGCGTGCTATATTAAGTGCAATAAAAGCAGCAAGGGAGGAAGTATCCATGAATCAAACAAATAAGACCATTCACAAAGTTTCACTGACCGGGCTTTTTGCAGCCATGTCTTATGTGGTTTTCACATTTCTTCAGTTTAAAATAACACTTCCGGGAGGAGATGCCACGTCCATTCACTTAGGCAATGCGGTTTGTGTACTTGGTGCACTGCTACTTGGAGGATTATATGGGGGTCTGGGCGGTGCCATCGGGATGACCATCGGTGATTTATTCGATCCGGTTTATATAATTTATGCTCCAAAGACATTTGTTTTAAAATTGTGTATCGGACTGATTACAGGATTGGTTGCCCATAGGATTGGTAAGATCAATGAATCAGGTAACAGCAGGCATATCTTTAAGTGGACCATACTGGCGGCAGCCGCCGGACTTTTATTTAATGTGATTTTTGATCCTGTGGTGGGATATTTTTACAAGCTTCTTATTCTTGGAAAACCAGCAGCAGACCTGGCTCTGGTTTACAACGTTGCTTCCACTTCCATCAATGCAGTAACTTCGGGGATTGTGTCTGTTCTGATTTATATGCCCCTTAGAAATGCGTTGGTGCGGTCAGGATTATTTTCCAGAATATCTTAGGAGCAATCGTATGACAAAAGAAAGTAAACAGAAAAAAATAGCTGCAATTCATGACCTTTCCGGCTATGGCCGCTGCTCCTTAACAGTGGCCATGCCAGTTATATCTGCATTAAAGGTGCAGTGCTGTCCGGTTCCAACTTCCATATTATCCAATCACACCGGTTTTCCAACCTGCTTTTTCGATGATTACACCGATAAGATGCCTTTGTATCTGGAGCAGTGGAAGAAACTGAATCTGGATTTTGATGGCATTTTTACTGGATTTTTAGGTTCCGAGGCTCAGATCGATATCGTTACTGATATGATCCGGAATTTTAAAACAGAAAAAACCAAGGTTATCATTGATCCCATTATGGGAGATAACGGGAAGGCCTACCAGACCTATACAAAAGAGATGTGCAGCCGCATGAGAACCCTGGTGGAATCCGGTGATATTGTAACTCCAAACCTGACGGAAGCCTGTATTCTTACAGGAAGACAGTACCGTCAGACAGGCTGGACCCGAAAAGAACTGGCTGATATGGCACAGGAGATTATAAGCATGGGCCCTGGTTCGGCAGTCATTACAGGGGTGAGAGAAGGAGCCTTTGTCACCAATGTGGTGGCGGAAAAGGGCTTAGAGGTAAAGTATCTTAAGTCTTTAAAAGCTGGTAATGACAGACCTGGTACCGGAGATGTATTTGCCAGTATCATAGCAGCTCAGGCTGTCAAAGGTGTGCCTTTGCCGGAAAATGTAAAAAAAGCAGCCCATTTTGTTAAAAAGAGTATTCTTGTTTCGGATGAGCTGAACGTACCCATAGAGAATGGTGTTTGTTTTGAAGAGATCCTGTCTTTGCTTATTCGTCAGTAAAATCGGAAGAGAGATGGGGAATTTTAGGAAAAGGGCTTTTCTTTGCCCTTTTTTTGTAGTATAATCAACGGCAGATTATTATGCGGATTGGATTCGCAGAAAATATTGAGGAAAAACCAGGAGGAATACCATGTTAGATTTAAAGTTTGTAAGAGAAAATCCTGAAATTGTAAAGCAGAACATCAAAAATAAATTTCAGGACAGCAAGCTTGTGCTGGTTGATGAAGTGATCGAACTGGACGAGCAAAACCGCGCAGCAAAGCAGGAAGGAGATGCTTTAAGAGCGGAACGCAACAAACTTTCCAAACAGATCGGTGCCTTGATGGGACAGGGAAAGAAAGAAGAAGCAGAAGAGTTGAAGCGGTTGGTAACTGATGCTTCCGACCATCTGGCTGAACTGGAGAAGAAGGAAAGCGAACTGGATGAAAAGATCAAAAAGATCATGATGACCATTCCAAACATTATAGATCCCAGTGTTCCAATTGGTAAGGATGACAGTGAGAACGTGGAAGTGCAGCGTTACGGTGAGCCTGTAGTGCCGGAGTTTGATATCCCATACCATGCAGAAATAATGGAAAGCTTTGACGGAATCGACCTTGACAGTGCAAGAAAGGTTGCAGGCAATGGTTTCTATTATCTGATGGGTGATATTGCGAGACTTCACTCCTCTGTCATTTCCTATGCAAGAGATTTTATGATTGACCGGGGCTTTACTTACTGCATCCCTCCTTTTATGATCCGCAGTGAAGTAGTGACCGGAGTTATGAGTTTTGCTGAGATGGATGCCATGATGTATAAAATAGAAGGAGAGGATCTGTATTTAATCGGTACCAGTGAACATTCCATGATCGGTAAATTTATTGATACCATCCTTCCTGAATCAAAGCTTCCTCAGACACTTACCAGCTATTCCCCATGCTTTAGAAAAGAAAAGGGAGCTCATGGACTGGAGGAGCGCGGTGTTTACCGTATTCATCAGTTTGAGAAGCAGGAGATGATTGTTGTCTGCAAACCGGAAGAGAGCATGGACTGGTATGAAAAACTTTGGCAGAATACGGTTGATTTATTCAGAACTCTGGATATCCCGGTAAGAACTTTAGAGTGCTGTTCCGGCGATCTTGCCGATTTAAAGGTAAAATCTGTAGATGTAGAAGCATGGTCTCCAAGACAGAAGAAATATTTTGAAGTTGGAAGCTGTTCCAATTTAGGAGATGCACAGGCAAGAAGATTAAAGATCCGTGTATCTGGTGAAGATGGTCAGAAATATTTTGCCCACACACTGAATAATACAGTAGTGGCACCTCCAAGAATGCTCATCGCTTTCCTGGAGAATAACTTGCAGGCAGATGGAACTGTAAAGATTCCTGAGGCATTACAGCCATATATGGGCGGTATGAAAGCACTTGTTCCAAAGAAGTAATAACGTTTAAGTCCGGCTTTTTATAAGGTCGGACTCTTTTTGAAAAGGAGAGAACCGTATGATTACCTTCAATCACTTTAATTTTAATGTACTTGATCTGGAAAAAAGTCTGAAATTTTACGAAGAAGCTCTTGGTTTGTTTCCGGTACGGGAAAAGACAGCGGCCGATGGCTCTTTCCGGCTGGTTTATTTAGGAGATGGAAAAACTGATTTTACACTGGAACTGACTTATTTAACGGATCGTACGGAACCTTATAATCTTGGGGAATGTGAATTCCATCTTGCCTTTCATACCGATGAATATGAAGCGTGCTATAAAAAGCATAAGGAGATGGGTGTAATCTGTTTTGAGAATCCAGGAATGGGAATTTATTTTATCAGTGATCCGGACGGATACTGGCTGGAAATAGTTCCTGCTAAATAAGGAGAAACCAGGTGTTTATAACAGTAAACGGGATCCGGCTTCATTATGAAGTATCGGGCAAAGGACCGGCTGTAATTCTGGTCCATGGAAACGGGGAAGACCACAGGATCTTTAAAGAGACCGCAGACCTGCTGGTTAAGGATTATACAGTATATGCCCTGGATTCCAGAGGACATGGAAAAAGCTCCGGAAAAGAGAATATCAGTTATGATAAAATGGCAAAGGATGTGGCGGAGTTCATCCGGCTCTTAGAACTGGACCGTCCCATTTACTGTGGATTCAGCGACGGAGGAATCATCGGGCTTGTGGCAGCTGTAAAGTATCCCCGGCTCTTCTCCAGAATGGTAATTTGCGGTGCCAACGCCTATCCGGAAGGGATGAAACGCAG
>SVDS01000231.1 GCA_015057715.1 Paenibacillaceae bacterium | reverse complement strand
CTAATTCTTGCATTGTGTACTCCTTGTAAATAGTATCTATATTTATTTTATTACGAGATAAATATTACTGCAAATAAAAAAGCTCCAAGGAAGCAAGCTTCCTGGAGCATTTTTGTAGTTGCACAATTTGCAACAATAATTATCTCTTTGAGAACTTTTTGATGTGATGAAGTGCCTTATTTAAGGCTTTTTCACCTCAAGTTGCTGTATACCTGCTGCGTACGGTAGAAAGCTCAGGGCTACTGTATGCTGCTGGTGGCAACTTTAATAACTGCAATCAAAAATAATACTCTGATTTTACTTTCTACTCATTAAATCTTTGTCTGTCTTTTGTAAGATTATCTTCCGATATAAGTTTACGAACTCTGATAAGGGAAAATACAAGGGCAAAAAAATCTATAAAACAGTATTGATGTTTATACCAGTGCCGGCTCTATGCTTCACATTGACTGCTGGGAAACTGAAAAGGATTTAAAGACTACACCTGGAGCAGAATGTGCTTTGACATCTCTTGCAATTGATGAGCCATTAGAATATGCAAGGTCTAATCATAAATTTATTCTGTACCTTTTGCTTATTAGGGTATATAGGATATTTCAACAGACGCTTATAACAATCCACTGTATATTTTTAAATCTTCATCCTTAAACACATTAAAGATTACCTTTTTTATTCTGCTGTCTTTGTTAAGATACTGCTTTACAGTGTTCGTTGCAATCTCGGCAGCTCGCTGCTGTGGAAAACGGAATACACCTGTAGACAAACAACAGAATGCAATAGATTCCACACCAGTATCAGCTGCAAGCTTTAGGCACTCTGTGTAGCAGCTTGCGAGCAGAGCTTCATCTTCTTTTGTGACTTTCCATTGTATAATAGGTCCTACCGTATGAAGAATATATTTTGTCGGAAGATTGTATCCCGATGTTATCTTTGCTTTGCCGGTCTCTTCTTCATGCCCCTGCTTTGCCATAATTTCATGCATTTTCAAACGAAGTTCCATTCCAGCATAAGTATGAATAAAGTTATCAATACAGGCATGCATCGGTGAAAAACAACCAAGCATCTGTGAGTTACACGCATTCACGATTGCCTCACATTTCAAAGTGGTAATATCCCCCTGCCAGATATATAATCTCGAATCGGATTTTACAGGTGCAAGCGTGTCAACATCTGTGATTCCACGCTCTATATTTCTTTCTGTAAGATACTCATCCTGTATTTTCAAAAAATCATTACTGATTGGTCTTGGCGGTCTGACATTCATAAGTGAGCGGAGCAGATTTTCCTGTCCCTGCTTATCCGTAGGAATGCTCTGTCTGCCAAACGGTATTTCTTCTTTTAAAAGATACTGAATCAGATATTCTCTTCTCTCATCCTGCGTCATAATACCAGCCCCCTTATATCAGTAATGGCCTTTGCCATATCACCGCCAATACCGATTGCACGTTCCCCGAAGCTTTCCGGAACTACCGCTTCATCCATATTCAGGCGTATCAAACTATAAGACGAGTTCTCCCTCACCATCTTTTCAAAAGGGAAACGTATAATAATCGGCGTATTAAATCCAACTCCCAGTTCCAAAAGAACAACCTTTTTATCTTTATTCTGTTCCAGAAAACCCGCATATCTGTCGGCTGCCTCATGCCACGCTTCATCTTCCACAAAATAATTATCACACCGGAGATTCATAGTCATATTGCCGCCACACACCGGACATTTTGGTACAAGTTCTGATGGAATCAGGCAGTCTCTTCTTGCTTTATCCATTTTACGAAACAGGTCTTTTGCATCGTAAGTCTTTGGATGACAGGCTTTCTGGCACTGGATTTTCCCATAATCTCCCTGTGTTGCAAATATTCTTTTTTCATCGAATCCCGCTTTATAAAACTGATGATCCACATTGGTTGTAAGTACAAAATATTCTTTGTTCTTTACAATATCATAAAGTTCTGTATAAAGCGGCAATGCCGGAGGATCAAAGCGGTTCATCAATGCGTGTTTTGACCAGTATCCCCACTTTGCCTCCTCAGACGGATATGGATAAAATCCGGCTGCATACATATCTGTCATGTAGTGCTCACCGTATTTTTTTATAAATTCTGCAAAATTGTCTGTAAACCTTTTACCACCATATTGGATTCCCGCAGCTGTCGATGCCCCGGCTCCTGCCCCAATTATAACACAGTCTGCATTTCTTATATTCTTTGCTGCCCTGTCAATCTGGTCTTCATATGCATCCTTTTGGAATACATAATCCCTTGCCGGAGTACTACATAAAAAGTTTCTCCAGTCAGCATGCCCTTTTCTGATTTTCTTAAAAATCATAATTAACCTCTTTTCTCAATACACTGCTTCGGACAAATTTCTGCACATCTTCCGCAATGCAGACAATGATTCTGGTTGATAGTAACTGGAACTGAAGATATATCAATGCATTTTTGCGGACATACAGAGTAACACAACTTACATCCGATACAGTCTTTTCCAACAAAATAACCTGTCTGAACAGCTTCTGCTTTTCCGATTGTTATAGTATCTCTCACAATATTTGATGGATTGCTGATATTAAAATACTCGCCCTGTGCCTCATACAGCTGAAACACTTCGATTGCATCTTTCGTATTTCCCGGATAGATTTTCTTCATATATGGATTTTTTTCAAACATTATGTCTAGATTTTTTTCCCCGATGTTCTTTATTTTTCCGCGCAGAGACACCGAAATTTTGTCTTTTGTTGCGGATATTGCCACATACTGCTGCTCCATTAACTGGTCATAAAATGCTTTTCCCTTTGCTGTAAGGAAATATACGCCATCTTCATCATAGTACATCATATCTATGATTCTTGTCTGAGGATGTCCATCTGAACCTATCGTTGCAACTGTTGTAGAATGAATTTCATCCACCAGAAGTTTAAGATAATTCATTTTTGTCATTTCAAAGCCTCTCCTTTCAGTATCGGTGTAAGTTTTTTATATATCATCATAGTAATTGCTCCGATCACCAAGCCTTTTAAGATATTAAACGGCAATGCATTGAATAGCACAACGTCCAGCTTGGTCCTAATAAATGGCATAAATTCGCCAAATGATGCAATCAGCTGATCTAGCGGCATAAATGTTTCAAACAGTGGAAGTAGGATAAAATAATTTATAATCACTGCTGCTATTCCCATAACAACACTTGAAATAACACACGCCAACAACGCCATTTTCCTAGTCTTTTTGTATTTGTATATAAAACCGGCAGCCAGTACATAGGATGCCCCCATCAGAAAATTGGCAAGTTCACCAATTCCTCCTGTTGATGTTGACAGAAGCTGTAATATATTTTTTATCAATTCTATCATCACTCCTGTAACCGGTCCAAACGCAAACGCCCCAATCAGTGCAGGTAAATCTGACAGATCCATTCGTGCAAATGATGGACTCAAAGGAACCGGAAACTCTAAAAATGCCAACACATATGATATAGCTGCCAGTAGAGCTGTCATTGTTATCGTCCTTGTAGAAACTAAATTTTTTCTTGTTTTAATAGTTGCTGTATTGTTACTCATAAATCTCCTTTTTGTGAGATATGCCTGAATTTAAAACAGCCCGCAGGACGGGATTTCCTGCGGGACTTGTTTTATCATATCTTCTCTCATCCGGACTTTACCGTCGGTTATGGAATTGCACCATATCAGCTTTTGCTCGCAGACTATACTGCCGGTCAGGAATTACACCTTGCCCCGAAGACTATAATTTTTTCTGTCAAATATCTTTAAAATTCATAAGGTGGATTTCCAGAGAAATCTGCGATTAAACCATGCGGATTTTCAAGATAGAATACCCTAAAAATAGGATTATCTGCTGTCTGGTACTGTCCCTTAATGATAGGATTGTTCATGCATCCTTCCTTTACACTCTTGTTGTCCTCAAATACTGCTTTGCCATGAAGGCGAATCCATGCGTATTCAGGGGAAGCTACTGATACTTCTATTTCAGGATTTTCTACCATATCCTTGTAAACATCCTTTGTGTTGTTAGTACTGAACCAAAGCTTTCCGTCCTGCTCAAAACAGAACATGAATGGACGGCATTTTGCCTTTCCATCTCTTCCTACGGTTGCTAAATACTGAACCGGGTTTTTCTGTAAAAATTCTACTACTTTCTGCATTTTAAATTACCTCCTTGATATGTTGTAACAATGTTTATTACATCTTGTAGCTATACAATATCATCAGTTTAATGTAATGTCAATAGTTACATCAAACTTTTTGTAACTTTTTTTGTTACAACTCCTTTTGAAGCTCTTACATTGATTATGAAAAACGAAAAGGCTTCGGATGAGTGATGATATAATCACTCATCCGAAGCCTTCTGTATGCCTTCTGTAGCCTACTTTTCCTTTGTATACACTGCAATATCTTTTTTCACATCAGCAAGTGTCATTTCTGAAAGTTTTTCCTCCATTGCCTTCTGTACTTCTAATAGTCTCTTATCAAGAACATGGTGAATATTCTTTCCTACCGGACATTCCTGATTGGGATTCTCATGAAAATGAAACAATTCTTCATCTGGTGCACATTCCACTGCTTTATACACATCAAGGAATGTAATCTGCTCCAATGGTCTGATAATTGTCACACCGCCTGTCCCTCTTGCAACTTCAATAAGACCAGCAGCCTTTAATTGTTGCAATATTTTACGAACAATCACCGGATTAGTTCCAATGCTTGCTGCCATAAAATCACTAGTCATCTTCTGATCCGAAAATGTATCTATACAGGCAAACATATGGATTGCCATTGTAAATCTGCTTGAAATCTGCATTATAAACACCTCTCTTTGACAGTAATCATATCAAAAAACAGATGTAATTTCAATGGTTACATTGTTGTTGGGGCTGCTCCGAAAGATGTACAGGAACTGTTAGGACACTCTGATGTCAGTACCACAATGAATATTTACGCTCACTCAACAAGAAAAGCAAAGCGAGATTCCACTAATAGAAAACCTTGGTATGGAGCACAATCCTCATGATACTAGGCACACCTGCATATCAATGCTGGCGGAAGC
>SVDS01000230.1 GCA_015057715.1 Paenibacillaceae bacterium | reverse complement strand
TTCTCTGGTTTTACCCCAAGTGAAAGCACCACAGCGTCTGCAGGCAGAGTCTTCTTATTTCCGTCTTTATCTTCCAGAATAACTCCGTCAGGCAGTATTTCAAGCAGCTTATGGCCGGGATAATATTCCGGATTAGAAGCGCCCAGTTTTTTCTTAATATCAGTCAGTGGCTGCCAGTAAGCTCCAGGTCCGATCTCATCTGCCATGTCCACAATTTCCAGTGTATTTCCCAAGTTTGCCAGCAGTTCTGCAGTTTCCATGCCGGTCAGTCCGGAGCCGATGACAGCTATTTTTTTATTAGAAAATGTGGTCTTTCCGCTTAAAATCTCCTCCGTTGTATAGACATTGGAACCGCTAACACCAGGAATAGATTCGGGAATGACTGGTTTTGAACCGGTTGCAACGAATACTGCATGTGGGTTCAGCTTTCTTATTTCCTCTGCTGCGGCGGGAGTATTAAGGCGAACATCCACATTCAGCTTCTTAAACATGCTTTCATAGTATTCACCCATCCAGCCCATTTTCTCTTTGCATGGAGGTTTTGAGCCAAGCCATACCTGACCGCCAAGGTGGTCACATTTTTCAAATAATGTAACAGAGAAACCTCTCTGGGCAAGTGTCAGAGCGGCCTCCATACCAGCAGGACCAGCTCCGATTACTGCAACACAACGCCCGTTACCATTGTTTTCAATGTCATTATAAAACCACTCCTGTCCGGTACGTGGGTTGACAGAGCAGTTAATACCGTCAAACATTGTCTCCATACAGTTAAGGCATGAGATACAGCGGCAGATTTCATCAGTGCGTCCGCTCGCTGCTTTATTGCACCACTCCGGGTCGGCAAGTAATCCGCGGGCAATGGTCACTCCGTCGGTGCGGCCCTGGGCAATAATACTTTCTGCAAATTCCGGATTCCGGATCACTCCCACTGCAAATACAGGAACATCAATTACTTTTTTAATTTCCTCAGCAAGATATACCTTCCAGCCTTCTGGATAGGAAACTGGTTCCCATGCCTCGTTCATGGTCTCGTATACGCCTGCAGAGACATTGACTGCATCAATTCCAAAGGGTACTAAATATTTGACGATTTCAATGGATTCCTCCAGTTTTAAACCGGTTTCATTCTCTGGAATTGGGAATACAGAGCGCTCAAGGAATTCATCTGCTGATATTCTCAGCATAATTGGGTAGTCGCCCAGTCTCTCACGGATCCCTGTTACAATTTCCTGAATGATGCGGGCGCGTTTCTGGGGGTTGCCGCCGTATTTATCCGTTCTTTTATTGGTGTAGGGAGAGAGAAACTGATTGAGCATGTAGCCGTGGGCAGCGTGGATCTCAACCCCGTCGATTCCAGCTTTTTTACACCGTTCTGCACCGTCTACAAACTGCTTTACAAGCTCTTCTACCTGTTCGGTCGTCATCTCAAAGCAGGGCCAGTTTATCAGCAGGCTTTTCACTCCACTGGGGGTTGCGCACATTCCCCCTGGTACTGCGGTCTGGCGGCCTGGGTGGTGAAGTTGGACGAAGATGGCGCCGTCATAATAATGAATGGCATCAGCGAGTCTTGCGAGGTCGGGAATAAACTTGTCATCAGTGACAGAAGTCTGGCGATCGCCCATCATACCATGTTCATCATTTACACGGGTTACTTCGTTAACAATAAGTCCCACTCCGCCCTTTGCACGGGCGGCATAGTATGCGATTTCCTTATCAGAAACTGTCTGATCCGGATTGGCAGTCATGTTCCCCATTGCGCCCATGACCACACGGTTTCTGATTGTTAAAGAGCCTATTTTTAAAGGAGAAAATAAATTTGGATAGTTCATAGTAAATCCTTTCTTTTTGCTTTACTGATAATTGTCATAAACCTTTGCCATCATATTTGTGAGTACAGCTTCATCCTGGGGAACAATGCATCCCATGCGCATCATTTCACCCAGTGCGTATGTAACAGTGGATAGAACCTGCTCTCTGGTAAAGCCAAGGTCTTTCATGGAAGGAATTCCGATTCTGCGGTTGAATGAGCGTATTGCATCTGCAAGTTTTGTGGGGAGCTCTTCAACAGAAGAAATCTCCAGTTCAAATATTTCGGCTACTTTTCCATAAATTTCAGGCCTTGCTGCAGCGACCAGTTCAATTACAGACGGAGTTACAAGGGCGCAGCCGATGCCATGAGGAACATGTAATCTAGCTCCCAGTGCGTGTGCCATGGCATGTCCCACATTTACCTGGGAATCCTGGAATGCGATACCTGCAAAGTTGCTGGCAATGGCCAGATTATAACGAGCCTCTTTGCAATTCGGGTCGTCTACAGCCACAGGAAGCCATTTGTAGATTCGCTCCATGCTGCTCAGCGCTAATGTGTCGGAATGGGGATTTGGCATTAAGTTGCAGAGACATTCGTTGCAGTGGGAAAATGCATCCATACCAGTGTAGGCAGTAATTGTTTTTCCCAGTCCCAGAGTTAAGTCAGGATCTACGATTGCAGCGTTTGCCCACACGATACAGCCACATTTCTGGTGTGTTTCTGTATCAGTAATAACAGCTACAAAAGTGGACTCTGAGCCGGTTCCTGAGGTAGTTGGTATCATAATTGTTTTCAGGGCAGGTGCTAATATAAGTGGATTCGTTGGATCAAAATGGATCATATTTTTAATAGTAACGTTTTTCTTATTGGTAACATATAAGGCAATGCCTTTGGCCGTATCAAGACTGGAGCCGCCACCACAGCCGATTACTGCGTCTGCACCAAGGCTTTCTGCAAGCTCGGCACCTTCCATAACCGTAGTATCCGGGGCATCCATTTTTACTCCGTCATAAATGCTGACTTTAATTCCACTCTGCAAAAGGCTGTCCATGACCCTCCCCGGAATTCCTGTCTCTGCAATTGCTTTTTCAGTTACCAGGAGTACATTGGTCATTCCTAATTCTTTTGCTATGGCACCTGTGTTGTTTACTTCCCCTGGTCCGAAATAAACCGGGCATAATTGTGAATATCTTGACATTGTGGCATCTCCTTATTAAGATAGTAGTAGAAAATGTTTGTTACTATAATAACAATCTCTCTGCAATCAGTGTAGCAATTATAATGAGTGCCTACAATGGCACAGATTATGAAAATTTTAACAAAGTATTGTTATTATAAGATAGACGGCGTTTGTTTAAGAATGACAAACGCCGTCTGTGCGATTTGTTGAAATTATACAACCCTTTGCGCGGGAAGTATGGTAAAATTTATGAATGCATCACATTTGTTTACCAGGTGAAAAAGAAAGGCGATGACGATTTATGATGACTGATTCTGAAACTGGAAAAAATACCGATGATTTTATTAACAAACTACTTGATGCTTCCAACAGCAGTCATAATATACAGCTGTTACTGGATATCGGTTATCAGGAACTGGGCAATCCTGTGTTGCTGGTTGATGTTGCCCTTTGCTTTGTTGCACAGACCGGAGGTGGTCTGATCACGGATGAACCGCTTTGGGACTGGACTCTTTCCAAAGGCTATGTAACGGAGGAATACGTGAAGTATATCTTAAACGGTGATAATTCCCAGTATGACCCCGGTGAAGAGTGGTCAACCGGTGACTCCAGATTCATCTGGCAGGAAGGACTCCTTCACCACAGGCAGCTGGTTGGAAAGGTTAACAGAAACGGAATTCCCATTGGTTATCTGAAGCTTCTGGAATACAACAAGCCCATAACGGATGAAGATGTAAATAAGCTGAATATTCTTTGCAAATTTCTTGCAATCTGTATGAATTCCTCCATGGGAACGTCAGAACAGGAAGATTCACTAATCGATACGCTCCTGACTTCTATACTTACCCAGCGTCTGTATGACAAATATGCCATTGAAGAAAGAGTGAATCGCTTTGGCTTAAAGCTTTATGAAAATCTGTCTGTAATTGTACTGGGTACCCGTAGACTAATTACCGATAAGATCTATTTTATAAAGAAAAAAATGAAGAATTTTTTAAATCGGGAAACGGTCATTACATTTAAAGGGAATCTGATTATTCTTTATGATTGCAAGACAAAGGTACCGTTTTCTGAAAATGAACGGATTAATCTGGAAAAATTATGCGCCGATTTTGATATTAAAGCAGGAATAAGCAATTCGTTTAAAGAAATTTATCAGTTCGAATCGTTTTATAACCAGGCACTCACTGCACTGGAACTCAGTACGGAAACGAATCATAAAGATCGGGTGGCTTTTTATGATGAGTTCTGCATTCATCATATGGTCAGCCTGTTTTCGGAGCATAGTGATCCGGTGGTTTTAATCCATCCTGCTATAAAGTTTTTAAAAGAGCATGACATGGAATACAGCAGTGAATTGTGCCCAACGTTAAAGGAGTATTTAAAAAACAATCAGGACCTATCTCTGACTTCGTCGGCGCTGCATATTCATTACAATACATTAAAGTACCGGATTAACAAGATCATTGAACTTACGGATCTTAGTTTTTCTGATAAAACTATTTTTCGCCTGCATCTGTCGTTTATCGTATTTGATTATCTGACTGAAACAGGAAAATCAAATCTATTGAAATAAAGCAGAGGCAGGCTGAGTACCGGGGGGAATATGTTACGTTTTGTTTGTCATTATTATAGTAAATATAAAAAAGACATAGTTTTGGCACTACTGCTATCCTTACTTAATTCTGTCATGACAGTGGTGTGTTCGCAGTTTTTAAAAGATGTAATTAAGGGTACTTTGGCTGGAAAAAGTAGTTTCCTGGCTGGAAAGATTGCTCAGATACTTTGTCTGACTCTGATTTGGGTTGTGGTAATCTACAGTTCCAAATTGGTTACTGGAAGGTTAAGTATCCAGATGACCAGTGGTTTAAGGCAGGATGTAATAGAAAAGATTATGAATATGCGTTATGATTATCTCATGGGCCAGCAGAAAGGAACTTTTTTAAATAAACTGAATGAAGATATCTCCGATGTCAGCAGATACTTTGAGCAGCTTTTGTTTTCTGTCTTTCTAAATGGAATCAGCGTTTTGGTGATACTGGTTTATTTATTTGCCACTGACTGGAAGCTTACTTTAATATCTATGATCTGGATTCCATTTACTACCATACTGTATCATAACTTTTTAAACAGCATTGC
>SVDS01000229.1 GCA_015057715.1 Paenibacillaceae bacterium | reverse complement strand
GAAATTAAATAAGGAAGGTACAAATATTTGGTTGATCACAATAAACTGGTAAGAGACAAGATTCCGGATATAATTGAAAATAGTGGACGTAAGGCAAAATATCATATACTGTCAGAGGCAGAATATCTGGCCGCTCTGGATAAAAAATTATTTGAAGAAGTAAATGAGTATCAGGCAGATAAAAGCCTGGAAGAAATGGCTGATGTTCTGGAAGTTTTGTATGCAATTTGCAAAGCACGGGGATACAGCGTGGAGGAACTGGAAAATAAGAGGGTAGAAAAATTAATACAACGGGGCGGATTTGATAAAAAAATATTTTTGGAGTACTCCGAAGATGAGAGGTGAAATCATGGGAAAAATACTGTTTATTGATGTAGATGGAACATTAGTAGACTATGAGACTAATCTGCCGGATTCGGCTGTGGAAGCCATCAGAAGAGCAAGAAAGAACGGGCACAGAGTCTACATCTGTACAGGACGCAGCAAAGCGGAAATATATCAGAACATCTGGGATATTGGTTTGGATGGCATGATCGGTGGCAATGGAAGTTATGTGGAGGATCATGGAAATGTGGTTCTGCACCGGTTAATTTCAAAAGAGGAAAGCAAGAGAATTGTTGACTGGCTGCATGGCAGGAATCTGGAGTTTTATTTGGAAAGCAATAACGGACTGTTTGCCAGTGAGAACTTTGAATCAAGGGCTGATGCATCCTTAAAGGAATATGCCCGAAGAAAAGGAATTGACGGTGCTGATAGTGTAACGGTTAGAACTATATTTCCAGATATGATTTTCGGAGGAGAATTATACCGGGCAGATTTAAATAAAGTCAGTTACATGCTTCATTCATATCAGGATTTTCTGGATACAAGAGCGCAGTTTCCCGATCTGGAATCAGGGACATGGGGTGGAAGAGGAGAAGAAGCTCTCTTTGGTGATCTGGGAGTAAAGGGGATTACAAAAGGAAATGCCATAGAGCATTTGCTGCATTATCTGAATGCCGACAGATCAGATACCATCGCATTTGGAGATGCAAAAGTCGATATACCCATGCTGGAAGCCTGCGGGTATGGTGTAGCAATGGGCAGTGGTGGAGATGAAATTAAAAAAGTGGCAGATTTTATTACTGACGATGTGGATAAAGACGGGTTGTATCATGCTTTTTCAAGATTGAAACTCATATAATAAAAGTAAATTGAAATAAAACATCTGAAAGAGCGGTGTATGGTGACAGTTCTTTTGCTGGATTTTATTGTATGTAAAAAAAATTATTTCTGCACAGGAATATGATTGCAGAAAACAGGATTCTGCCTTAGAATTGAATGAATATGAAAAGGCGGCATATGATAGTTGGAAGGCGTATGGGACAAATAGTGATTTATTATCAAATCTGGTAAGTCGTTCTCTAAACATGCCTGTAAAAGGAATAAATAAAATTAAAAATACTTTGAAAAGTAAAAGCAGTAGGAGCAGTTTCATTTATGGAAATTGATCATACGAATTAGTGCCAGATGCAGTGGTGATGAAAGTAATGAATATTCACGGGGTTCGGCTGCGGCGCCATGTAAAATAAAAAAATCCAGAAGATGAGGTGGTAATAAAATGGGAGAATTGACACATTTTGATGACCATGGCAATGGGGTTATGGTAGATGTATCAAATAAAGATATCACTGCCCGTACTGCGGTTGCAAAAGGCAGGATTATGGTAAATGCTGATGTCATGGAAGCAATTTTAAATCATACGGTAAAAAAGGGTGATGTTCTTGGTGTAGCCAGGGTAGCCGGAATTATGGCGGTTAAAAACACTTCTTCCCTTATTCCCATGTGCCACCCTCTGGCGATAAATAAATGCCAGATTGACTTTGAGGTTCATAAAGAGGCAGGAAGTATTCAGGCTGTATGCCTGGTTAAAACCGAGGGAAAAACCGGTGTCGAGATGGAAGCTCTCACAGGAGTTACGGTAGCGCTGCTTACGGTGTACGATATGTGTAAAGCAATTGACAAGAGTATGGAAATAACGGATATTTTCCTTGAGAAAAAGACCGGAGGAAAAAGCGGGGATATTTTTAACGGAAAGGACCTGGAATGAAAGATCAATGGAATCGAAAGATCGATTATATCCGAATATCCGTAACAGACAGATGCAATCTTCGCTGTATTTATTGTATGCCTGAGGAGGGAGTGCCCTCCATTCCCCACGAAGAAATCCTTACCTATGATGAGATTGTGCGGCTCTGCCGGTGCTTTTTAAAATTTGGTATTAATAAAGTTAAAATAACCGGCGGAGAACCTTTGGTGAGAAAAGATATTCCGGTTCTTATTGGACAGCTGAAAGCGCTGGACGGAATGGAAACAGTTACCTTAACAACCAATGGTCTGTTACTGGAAAAGCACCTTCCGGAGCTGATGGCTTCTGGATTGGACGGCGTTAATATAAGTCTGGACACTCTGAATCCGTTAAAGTATGAGCGGATTACAAGAAAAGATGCTTTAAAAGATGTACTGTCTGCGATAGAAAAAGCACTGGATTATCAAAATTTAAAGGTAAAGATTAATTGCGTCCCGTTTGAAGATACAGATAAGGAAGATATTATTAGAATTGCCGGACTGGCCAGGGATTTTAGGCTTGGGGTTCGCTTTATCGAGATGATGCCAATTGGGTTAGGGAAAAATTTCTCCTATTATAGTGAAGAGAACATTATTGCAGTTCTTAAAGAAGCGTATGGGCAATTAGAACCTGTGGACACAGTAATTGGAAACGGACCGGCTCATTATTACAGTGTGTCCGGGTTTAAAGGCAAGATCGGCTTTATCAGTGCACGTTCCCATAAATTCTGCAATGAATGCAACCGGGTAAGGCTTACTTCCCAGGGGTATTTAAAAACCTGCCTGCAATACGATCATGGAACTGACTTAAAAACTTTATTAAGAACCAATGAGGAAGATTCTGTGTTGGAGCAGATGATTAAACAGACAATTTATGAAAAGCCGGTCAGCCACAATTTTTCAGGAGACAATCCACAGGGGATTTTTGAGACTGACGGCATGTCAAAAATAGGAGGATAAGAAGAAATACACATGGGAAAAATTATTGCAGTCTGTATCAGCGAAAAAAAAGGGACTCAAAAGAAAAATATCCACTGCGGAGAATTTATAAAAGAATATGGAATAAAAGGAGATGCCCATGCTGGAAAATGGCACAGACAGGTCAGCCTGCTGTCCAATGAAAAGATTGAGGCATTTAAAAAAAGAGGTGCCCAGTTGGAAGAAGGCGCCTTTGGTGAAAATTTGATTGTAGATGGAATTGATTTTCGTTCCCTGCCGGTAGGCACCAGATTTCAATGCAATGATGTTCTCTTAGAGCTTACCCAGATTGGAAAAGAGTGCCATACCGGCTGTGAGATCTATCAGAAAATGGGGGATTGTATCATGCCGAGAGAGGGAGTATTTGCCCGTGTGTTATCAGGAGGTATCATTGGGGAAGGGGATGAGCTGACCGTATTGGATGAGGGGATAGAAAAACAAAAGACAGATAAATTACGGGTGGCAGTAATCACCTCAAGCGATTCTGGATTTTCGGGAGAACGAGAAGATCTAAGCGGATCTGTTATCTGCCGCATTGTAAAAGAATATGGATACGAAGTCGTTCATCAGACAATTCTCCCTGACGACATGACCATGTTATGTGATGAGATGAAATATATTTGTGATAATAACAGGGCAGATCTTATTTTGACAACCGGAGGAACTGGTTTCTCCAAAAGGGACTGTATGCCTGAGGCCACCCAAAAGGTTGCCGAACGTATGGTTCCTGGAATTCCGGAAGCCATGCGTGCCTACAGCCTGCAGATCACAAAACGGTCCATGTTATCAAGGGCTGCCTGCGGTATCCGGAAATCAACGTTAATATTAAATCTGCCAGGTAGTCCCAAAGCAGTGGAAGAATGTCTTACCTATGTGATTACGGAACTGGAGCACGGTCTTAAAATCCTGATTGGTACAGCAGACAATTGTGCCAGATAATAAGAAACAGTATACATTAAAAATGCTCCGGCCATCGTGACCGGAGCTACTTTTGTTTTTATCAGATATAAATAATTTCCACTCCTGCAAAATTAAGTTCCCCTACCAGTTTTAAAACAGGAGCAGTATTACTGGTGACAAACCCTCTGCCTTTCTCACTAACTCCACCGACCACGGTTTCAATCTCATTTTCCACCCTCCACTCTTTCGGAACATAAAGCTCGATACCGCAGAAGTTACCGCTAATCCGTACAATTGCCTCTGTTTCCACGTTTGCTTTATTAAAATAAACCTGTATGGAGCCAAAACTGCAGTCTAAATCCGCCTGTTTAAAATTATCTGAGTTTATATATTTTGTGCTGGATCCAAACGTGGTGCTTTGTTTTACATGGTCATTGTCTTCTGCATCAATCACTTCCACCATTGGGTCCTGATGAAAGCTGTTGTATTTATGATGATGGTTATACCAATCATGGTTTTTCTTGTGAAACAGTAACGACAACCCGATGCTTCCAAGGAGTGCTACTGCAAGGACAGTCCAGGGGGTGAGGCTCTCTATCCCCAGAACCTTGTTATAAGTGATGCACAGGAATGCAATGGGAAACAAGATTCCTGAAAAATTGAAACGCGGAATACTTTTCGCGATGATGGCCAGCATAAATACAGTGAAAACTAAGGAAAATGGGCTGAAGCTGCCAAGATAGCCCAGTTTTCCGATTATTACAAATGCGGCTGCCAGGAGAAACATAATTCCCCAAAATAATCTATTTTTTTGCATATTGATTTTACCTCTCTTTTTATCGTTCCATGTGCTGGTGATCCAGCTTCCATTTTAAAATCTTATAGTAGTTTCTTGATACATAGACCTTTTTATAGGAGTTCTGAAATTCCACTCGGCTGGAGGCAGTGGGGCTGCGTGTGATGCTGTAAACCTTTGTAGTGTTTAATATGGTGGATTTTGAGATTCTCATAAAATAAGGGGGGAGAAGCTCTTCCAGTTCATAAAGCTTATATTCTACCAGAAATTCATCATCGGTTGTATGGGCAAAAATGCCCTTGTCTGCAGTCTCAAAAAACAGGACTCTGCTTACATGAAAATAGAATTCCGTATCATTTTGATAGAAAA